>NZ_JARWKX010000040.1:0-37833 GCF_047445895.1 Rhizobium sp. BR 249
CGCCATCGCAGCCAGACACGATCCGCATCTGGCCGCCTTCCAGCAACGGTTGCAAAGTCAGGGCAAGCCGAAGATGGTCGTCCGTATTGCGCTGGCTCGAAAACTCCTGGTCATTCTCAATGCAAAAGCACGAGATGCGAGAAGAGAGTTCGAATATGCAACTTGACAACCCAGATAGTCGCTCATTCCTGTGCTCGTCACAGGAATCCAGCCACGGCGCGTCTGCGCCGTGAGTGACTCATCTGATGTGACGGGGGTAGTGCCCAGGATCGGAGTTGCTCCTCCATACAACAAGGCAGGGAGGAGCAAAGGACTCAATGGCCAGAATTACCCGGCCGCCGTCAGCGCAGCCTTGTGCGCCACGAAGAAATCCTTCAGCGGCTGTTGCTGCTTGCCCGTCAGCTTGGCGAAGTCTCCGGTGACGATCGCGAATTTGCCGGCGCGGGTGTTGGCGTCGGCGGAGACCAGCATGTCGGCGATGAAGCCGGGGAGGCCGGCGCCGCGGATGCCCTGGCCGAGCTGCTCGTCCGTGACGTCGACCACGTCGAGCGGCTTGCCTGATGCTTCGGAGACGGCGGCGGCGATCTGCCGGTTGGTCAGCAGCTCGGTGCCGGTCAGCGTATAGGTGATGCTTTCGGAGGCGCCGGCGGCAAGGGCCGCGGCGATCGCCAGGGCGCAGTCGTCACGCGAGATGGTCGCGATCTTGCCGTCGCCCGTGGCGGTGTACCATTTGCCGCCCTGCAGGTTGTGCGGCATCGCGTGCAGGTAATTGTCGTGATACCAGGCATTGCGGAAGATCGTATAGGCGACGCCGCTTGCCTTGACGGCGTTTTCGCTGCCGAGGTGATCGGGCGCGAAGACGACGAGCGAATCGTCGGGCGCTGGCATCGAGGTGTAGGCGATGTGCTTGACGCCTGCCTTGGCGGCAGCGGCGACGGCAGCCTTGTGCTGGACGAGACGCTTGCCGGGAGTGTCGAGCGCATCGGTGCTGATGATCAGCAGCCGGTCGATGCCGGCGAAAGCCTTCTCCAGGCCGGCCGCGTCATCGAAATCGGCCTTGCGGGTGACGACGCCCTTGTCTGCGAGAGCGGAGAGCTTCTCGGGGCTGCGCGTTGCCGCGACGATCCTGCCGGGGGCGACCTTGTAGGTCTCGATGAGGTGATGGATGACACGCTGGCCGAGCTGTCCGGCGGCGCCGGTGACCAGGATGGTTTCGCTCATACGTCGTTTCCTTCTGCGTTTAATGATGGTCTCAAAAAGAGACTAACACTAGAATAGGAATTGACTTCGCGGTGTAAAGGAGGCAGTTTTTCGGCTGCAAGTTACCAAAAGGGAACCAGCAGATGAGCGGCGAGGTCCTCAGCCTCAAGAACAGGATGCCGGGAATGCGGCGCGAAATCGATCTCGCCGGCCTCGATTTTTCCAACTGCCCGGTCCGGGACATGATGCAGCATATCGGCGGCAAAT
This sequence comes from Rhizobium sp. BR 249, assembly GCF_047445895.1. Lineage (NCBI taxonomy): Bacteria > Pseudomonadati > Pseudomonadota > Alphaproteobacteria > Hyphomicrobiales > Rhizobiaceae > Rhizobium > Rhizobium sp. BR 249. Next base: position 1,468 of record NZ_JARWKX010000040.1, read on the forward strand.
GGTCGACGCTGCTGCTTGAGGTGCTGGCGGCGCAGCCTTGCCGGTTCGGCGAGTTGCGGCGGCTGCTCCCCGATATCTCGCAGCGCATGCTGACGCAGACGCTGCGCGACCTGCAGAGGGACGGTTATGTCAATCGCGAAGTGTTCCCGACCAAGCCGCCGAGCGTCGAATATTCGATGACCGATCTCGGCCGCTCGCTCTACCAGCCGCTGTCGCAGCTTCTGAACTGGGCGGAGATGAATCACGAAGCGGTGCGTGACGCCCGCCTGCGCTTCGATTCCGACAACAGTTAGAGTGGCTTGCTGCCGCGCCCTTCCGTCAGGAACAGCAGGAAGGCGAGCGCCGGGAAGGCGAAGCCGATCCAGGCGGTCATCGTCCAGCCGCCGGTGGCATAGGCCCAGCCGCCGAGCGCCGAGCCGAGCGCGCCGCCGGCAAAGAAGGTGGCCATGAAGAGGCCGTTCAGCCGGCTGCGGTGTTCCGGGTTCAAGCCATAGATGGCACGCTGGCCGCAGACGAGATTGGTCGTGACGCCGAAATCGAGCGTGATGGCGGCCACGGTCAGAAGGATCAGGGCGGTGAGCGAGCCGTCGCTTGCGAAATGGCTGATCAGGAAGGAGGCCATGCCGAGGAGCATGGCGATGGTCGAGGCGATCTTGGTCATGCCGCGATCGGCAAGCCGGCCGGCAATGGGCGAGGCGATGGCGCCGGCGGCACCCGCAAGCGCGAAGAGGGCGATGCCGTTCTGCGTCAGGCCGAAGGCCGGGCTTGCGAGCAGCAGCGGCGTCGTCGTCCAGAACAGGCTGAAGGCGCCGAACATGCCGGCCTGGTAGAGCGCCCGGCGCTGCAGCACGCGCGAGGTCAGCGCCAGATGCGCCATCGAGGCGAGCAGTTCGTCATAACCGAGCTTCGTCTTCGGCAGGCGGACCGGCAGGTTGGCGCGGAGCACGATGGCGAGCACGAGCATCAGCGCCGCCGTGACGTAATAGACCATGTGCCAGGAGGACGCCTCGGCGACGAAGCTTGCGAAGGGCCGCGCCAGCATGATGCCGCAGAGCAGGCCGCTCATGACATTGCCGACGACCTGGCCGCGCGTGGCGTCCGGCGCCATGTTCGCGGCGAAGGGCACGAGCACCTGGACGGCGACCGACGATAGGCCGATGCACAGCGAGGCGGTGAGGAAGGCGGCCGGTGTCGAAGACAGTGCCGCGCCGATCAGCGCCACGGCGGAGACGGCGATCAGCAGCAGCACGAGACGGCGGTTTTCCGTGAGGTCGCCGAGCGGCACGATCAGCAACAGGCCGAGGCCGTAGCCGATCTGCGTCAGCGTCACGATCAGGCCGGTGGCGGCAGGGGAAAAGCCGAGTTCGGCGCTGATCGGGCCGGCAAGCGGCTGGCCGTAATAGAGATTGGCCGCCACCAGCCCGCAGGCGGCGGCGAAAAGGAAGGTGAGCCAGGGAGATAACGCTCTTGGAATGGCTTTGTCAGTCGCGGCGGCTGAAATGCTCATCGGAAACTCCGGTATTCAAAGATTGGGAGGAATGATTTCAAATCGTATTGCTGCCGGCCACCCGTTTCCCGAGGGCGTCACGTCACCAGCTTCATCGCGGCTTCGGCTGCGGCGGCCATTTCCTCGCCGCTGCGCCCCGTCTTGCCGATGACGCGCATGCCCTTGGTCAGGCAGAGAAGCGCAAGTGCGGCGGCCGCGCTATCGATATCGGCGGAAATCGAGCCGTCGGATTGGCCGAGGCGGATCAGGTCGGCGAGCAGCGTCTCATCGGTCATGAAGGCGGTGGCGACGCGTTCGGCCGCTTCGCTGTCGAAGAGGGCGAGATCGCCGGCGCTGCCGACAACGAGGCAGCCCTGCCTGCCGGTCTCACCGTGGGAGGAGGAGGCGAAGAAGGAGACGAGTGCTGTGAGCTTGTCGCGGCCGGTTTCGGCGCGGGCGAGTTCGGCATCGAGCAGGCCACGGCGCACGGCGCGGTAGCGGTCGAAGGCGGCGAGGAAGATACCGCGCTTATCCCCGAAGGCCTTGTAGACGCTGCCGGAGGCAAGGCCCATGGCTTCGGTGAGTTCGCTGATCGAGGCGGCATGGTAGCCGCGCTCGGAAAAGACGCGAAGGGCGGCGTCGAGCGCCGCCTCCACGTCGAATTCGCGTGGGCGGCCGCGTCCGCGAGGGCTTGCGTCGGTTGAAGGGGGCGCAATGGTCATGTCGCAGAATTAGGAAATGTTCGTTTCCAAATCAAGCGAAATTTCTGCGATGCAGCAAATCAGAGCGTGAGAACCCAGTTCTGGCCGTTTGCCTCGGGGCCGAACATCTTATGTCTCTCCTCGGAGACAAGGCGGAAGCCAGCCTTGAGGTAGATGGCGCGGGCGGTATCCAGCATGTCGTTGGTCCAGAGCGAAAGCTCGCGATAACCCTTCTGCCGGGCGAAACGGATGCACTCGTCGACCAGCAGCTTGCCGAGGCCGAGGCCGCGGGCTGCCTTGTCGACATAGAGCAGGCGCAGCTTGGCGATGCCGTCGCCGCCGTTGGTGACGAGGATCGAGCCGACATTGACGCCGCCGCGTTCGGCGATCCAGCAATATTCGAGCGCCGGATCGAAGTTGGCGAGGAATTTTCCGGCGACCTCGGCGACCAGCGCCTCGAAGCGCAGGTCCCAGCCATATTCCTCGGTATAGAAGCGGCTCTGGCTCTGGACGATCCAGCCGATATCGCCGGCGCGGTGGGCGCGGATGATGGCGGGCGCCGGTTTTGCCGTGGGGTCGAGCAAAGCGCGGATCGTGCCCATGGCACGCACCGCCGCTTCCGGCTCGCCGATCGCGAGCGTGTCGAAACGGGCGGCGATCTGCGCATTGGCGCGCCGTCCGAGTTCCTCGAATTGTTCTCGTCCCTGATCGGTGACATTTATGATCTGGCTGCGCAGATCGGCCGGATCGGGACTGGTTTCGATCAGTCCCTCGGCGCGGAAACGCTTGAGGATGCGGCTGAGATAGGCCGGATCGAGATGCAGGTCGCGGGCAAGTGCCGTGGCGCTGACGCCGTCATGCGAGCCGATCTCGAAGAGGATGCGGGCATCCGTCAGTGTGTAGGGCGAGTCGAGATAGGCCTTGTTCAAGAGGCCGAGGAAATTCGTGTAGAAGCGGTTGAAATCGCGGGCGGTTTCGATGAGGGCGATGTCGGGCATGATGATCTCCAAAGGGAGATCTCGCTAGGTTGGTGACAAGGCCCGCCAACTCCTCTTTCGTCATGCTCGGGCTTGTCCCGAGCATCTGCCTTCGGTCGATAGGGCAGCAGATCCTCGGCACAAGGCCGAGGATGACGTCGAGCAAGGATGAGGCTTGCCGACAAGCCGACAAAGATCTCCTGATAGAGACCTTTCTCATGTATTTAGTTGACTGAGTCAACTAAATTGTCAGGCCGCTTCCTCTTCCACTTCTTCCTCCGCGCCAAGGGCGAATTCCACCGCGGCCCGGGCATGGATCGTCGTGGTGTCGAAGCCCGGCAGCGGCAGGCGGTTGGGGTCGAGGATCAGGCAGATCTCGGTGCAGCCGAGGATGATGCTGTCGGCGCCGTGCTCCATGGCGCGGTCGATGATGTCGATCAGTTTTTCGCGCGAGCTGTCGTGCACCCTGCCGGCGCAGAGCTCGTTGAAGATGATGTCGTGCACGGTGGTGCGGTCGGCGGCGTCCGGCACCATGATGTCGATGCCATGGCCCTTCATGCGCTCGGCGTAAAAGCCCTGCTCCATCGTGTAGCGGGTGGCAAGCAGCAGCGGCCGCTTGCGGCCGGCCGCATGCAGCGATTTCGCCGTCTCGTCGATGATGTGGATCAGCGGTACGGAAATCTTCGCCGCGACCACATCGGCGATCAGGTGCATGGTGTTGGTGCAGATGAGGACGCAGCCGGCGCCGGCGATCTGCAGGCGCAAGGCCACGTCGGCGAGACGGCGGGCGGCGCCATCCCAGTCGCCGGCCTTCTGAAGAGCGACGATCTCCTCGAAATTGACCGAATGCAGGATGAGCTCGGCCGAGGCGAGGCCGCCCTTGCGGGCGCGCACCATCTCGTTGACCAGGCGGTAATAGACCGCCGAACTTTCGAAACTCATGCCGCCGATCAGGCCGATCGTTTCCATCTCTTCATGCTCCATGTTTCAACTCTCGAAAATGATGCCGCAATGCCGGCGCGGTGTGTTTGCGTTGTTTGTCCTTTGGGTGATGTATGTGCTATGAATTTGCGCAGTTTGATGAAATCGCGCAAATGCAGCGCGCATGCTGGGCTTCACACGATGCTTGATGATCGCGATAGACGGATTCTCGACACGCTGCAAAGGGATGCGGGCATCTCCGTGACCGATCTTGCCGAGCGCGTGGCGCTTTCCGTCTCGGCCTGCTCGCGGCGCATCCAGCGGCTGGAGGAGAGCGGCCATATCGCCCGGCGCATCGTCGTGCTCGACCGCGAGAGGATGGGCGTGCCGACGACGGTCTTCGCGCTGGTCAAGACGGCGCATCATTCCGACGAATGGACGGAGAGCTTCCGCAGGATCATCGCCGACATTCCCGAGATCGTCGAGGCGCACCGGCTGACCGGCAACCACGATTACATCCTGAAGATCGTGCTGCCGCGCGTCGAGCATTACGACGTGATCTACAAGCAGATCGTGCGCAAGCTGGAGCTCTTCGACGTCTCGGCGTCGATCTCCATGGAAGAATTGAAGCATGGAATGGCGATACCCGTGGGTTACGCCAGGTGAAGGGTGCCACGCCGGAAAAACAAGGTTGGATTGCGGGAAAGCCGATCGTCCTCAGCGCCATCGACAGCGATTAATTTATCTCGATACGGAACGTTTTTCGATATATTATGTTCACCTTTGGTTCAGGAGGAGGGGAGGATATTCCTCCTCTTGGAGGAAGAGGAGAACAGTCATGAGAAAGCTGAGCGTCGTCGCGTTATGCTTGATCATGGGTGCCCCCGGCATTACGCCGGCTCAGGCGTTTCCGGCGATCAACCCACCCAGGATCGAAGCGCAGCAGCAGATAGAGCATGTGCAGTGGCGTGGCCGAGGCGGCCACTGGGGTGGCGGCTATTACCGCGGCGGGTATCACGGCCACCATCACAATGGATCAGGCTGGGGCTGGGCTCTCGGCGGTCTGGCCGTCGGCACCATCATTGGCGGCGCGCTGGCGCAGCCCTATTACGGCTCGTATTACGGTTCACCCTACGGCTATTACGGCTCGCCCTACCGCTACTACGGCTCGCCGTATCGCTATTATGGCGGATATTATGGCCGGCCGTATCGGGCCTATGCGTCGTCTGCCTATTATGGAAGGGGCGGCAGCCACGAGAGCTGGTGCTATGCCCGCTACCGCTCGTACCGGGCCTACGACAATACCTTCCAGCCCTATCATGGCCCCCGCCGCCAGTGCGTCGGTCCCTATTGATCGGCACTGACGCATCCGCGCTGTGAACTGGTTCCAGGCCGCCCAACGTCTTGCACGCCGTTGGACGGCCGTTTTCGGCTGCGATCGGCGCAGGGGAGGCATGCCGAAACAGCGGTTGCAACCTTCGCGGCGAAGGCCAAATTGGCTTTTGGCAAAATGGCGCAGAAGGGGCAGGTCATGAGCGATCATCATGTCGTCGTTGTCGGCGGCGGTTTCGGCGGGCTGCAGCTCGTCAACGGGTTGAAGGGTGCAGGCGTGAGGATCACGCTCGTCGACCGGCGCAACCATCATCTCTTCCAGCCGCTGCTCTATCAGGTGGCGACGACCATTCTCTCCACCTCGGAAATCGCCTGGCCGATCCGCCGCCTCTATGCCGACCGGCCCGACGTGACCGTGCTGCTCGGCGAGGTCGCCGATGTCGACAGCGGCGCGAAGACGGTCTCGTTACGCAACGGCATGACTCTGGGGTACGACACGCTGGTGCTGGCGACCGGGGCGACGCATGCCTATTTCGGCCATGACGAATGGGAGCCGGTGGCGCCCGGCCTGAAGACGCTGGAGGATGCGACGACGATCCGCCGGCGCGTGCTCCTTGCCTTCGAGAAGGCGGAGATGGAGGCCGATCCCGCTGTGCGCGACGCGCTGCTCACCTTCACCATCGTCGGCGCCGGGCCGACCGGTGTCGAGCTTGCCGGCATCATCGCCGAGCTCGCGCATTTCACCCTGCCGAAGGAATTCCGCAACATCGACACGCGCAAGACCCGCGTCGTGCTGGTCGAGGCCGGCCCGCGGGTGCTGCCGACTTTCGCCGAGGAGCTTTCGGCCTATGCGCAGCAGGCGCTGGAGAAGCTCGGCGTCGAGGTGCTTCTCGGCAAGCCGGTGACGGAGTGCGGCGCTGACGGCGTACAGATCGGCGCGGCCTTCATCCCGAGCCGTACCATCGTCTGGGCGGCCGGCGTCACCGCTTCGCCGGCCGCCCGCTGGCTTGACGTGCCGGCCGACAGGGCAGGGCGCGTGGTCGTCGAAAAGGATCTGAGCGCGCCCGGCCTTCCGGATGTCTTCGTCATCGGCGACACCGCCTCGGTCCTGCGCGAGGATGGCAAGCCGGTGCCGGGCATCGCGCCCGCCGCCAAGCAGCAGGGCGGCTACGTCGCCAAGGTCATCCGCGCACGCCTCTCGGGCAAACCGGCGCCCGCGCCTTTCCGCTACCGACACCAGGGGAGCCTCGCGACGATCGGCCAGAGTGCCGCGATCATCGATTTCGGCCGGATCAAACTCAAGGGCTGGATCGCCTGGTGGATCTGGGGCATTGCCCATATCTACTTCCTGATCGGCACCCGCTCCCGCTTCTCCGTCGCCTGGAGCTGGCTGTGGATCTACTTGAGCGGCCAGCACAGCGCCCGGCTGATCACCCAGCGAGAGACGATGCGGGAGGAGGGGTAGGGTGCTGACGGGTGGCGTCAGGTCATAGGCGCCACACGGCAAACTCTTCTCCTCCGTCATTCCTGTGCTCGTCACAAGAATCCAGCCACGGCGCGTTTGCGCCGTGAAGGAGTTGCCGTTACGAATAGAGTCTCCTGCGCCCAAGGACTTGGGCTTGCTGGATCCCTGTGACATCCCTCGGATCAAATCCGAGGACAGGGATGAGGGTGGGTGGGGTGACGTCTGCGCTAGATTTCTAGCGCAGACGATTAAGTTTAACGGGCGGGAGTATCTGCTGCGGTTGCGGGGGGAGTGTGTAGGTCCCTTTCCTCAGCATCGGCGAGGAGAAAGGCAGCGGAGGCGAACCACACATCTCTTCTCCCCGCTGGGGAGAAGGTGCCGGCAGGCGGATGAGGGGGCTGCACGGCACAGCCTTCATTGCCTTTTGCTTTCACTCAGCACAACAACAAATGTTCTGCCGTGTGGCCCCCTCATCCGACCCTACGGGCCACCGACCGGGGTCGAGCCGCGGGTCTCGACCCGTCCTTCGGACCCCCGCTGGGGAGAAGAGGGAGCCAGCCGGACCACGGTCATCCCATATTAGGTTTCCCGTTCTGGCGCGGCCAATCTTGAGGTAAAAAGGCGACCCTTTCGAGCCGCCTTTCATTATCCTCAGGCCGCCAGCGAGGCGATGTCGATGACGAAGCGGTAGCGGACGTCGCTTTTCAGGACGCGTTCATAGGCTTCGTTGACCTGGTCGATGTTGATCTTCTCGATTTCGGAGACGATGTTGTGCTTGCCGCAGAAATCCAGCATTTCCTGGGTTTCCTTGATCGAGCCGATCATCGAGCCGGAGATGCTCTTGCGGCCGGGGATGATCGCGAAGGCGTGCACGGGGATCGGGTTCTCAGGCGCGCCGACGACCACGAAGGAGCCGTCCACCTTGAGGAGGCCGAGATAGGCGTTCCAGTCGATCTCGGCGCTGACGGTGCAGATGATGAGATCGAAGGTGCCGGCGAGCTTGGTGAAGGTTTCCGGGTCGTTGGTGGCGTAATATTCCTTGGCGCCGAGCTTCAGACCGTCTTCCTTCTTGGAAAGGCTCTGGGACAGAACCGTGATATCGGCGCCCATGGCCGAACCCAGCTTGACGCCCATGTGGCCGAGGCCGCCCATGCCGACGATCGCGACCTTCTTGCCGGGGCCGGCATTCCAGTGGCGCAGCGGCGAATAGAGCGTGATGCCGGCGCAGAGCAGCGGCGCGGAGGCATCGAGCGGCAGGTTGTCCGGGATGGACATGACATAGCCCTCCTTGACGACGATCGAGTCGGAATAGCCGCCCTGGGTGCGCGTCTTGCCGTCGGCTTCGAAGTCATTGTAGGTGCCGCTGAGACCCGGCATGTACTGTTCGCGGTCGAGGTCGCGCTCGGCGCAGCCGATGCAGGAATCGACGAAGCAGCCGACGCCGACGCGGTCGCCGACCTTGAACTTGGTGACGGCCGAACCGACGGCCGTGACGATGCCTGCGATCTCATGGCCGGGCACGATCGGATAGACGGCGTTCTTCCATTCGTTGCGGACGGTGTGGATGTCCGAATGGCAGATGCCGGCGAACTTGATGTCGATGACGACGTCATCGGGGTTCGGGTTGCGGCGCTCGAAGGTGAAAGGGGTCAGCGGTTTGGAAGCGTCGGTGGCGGCGTAGCCTCTTGCAATAGGCATGGGAACCTTCCTTTTCGTTCTGGGAGGGGTTGAGCGGGATGACGGACTATTGCCCGGAACGGCGGGAGAGGGTTAGAGCGATCCTCTCAGCTTTTTGCACGATCCTGCAAAAGTGAGGCGCCTATCTGTTTGCGAAACGGCCGAGGCACTCTAGATAAGAGCGGTATCGACGGCGTCGGACAATCGACAGAAAGAGTTGCCGCATGACCTTGCCCTTCAGCCCCTATCAGGAAATCGTCGACATCGCGATGCGCTTTGCGCCCGGCGACGGTGAGTTCTCGACTGCCATCGGCAATCTTCATGTCAGCCGCCGGTCGAAGCCCAGCGATCCGCTGCACAGCAGCTACCGGCCTTGTTTCGCCTTCGTGCTGCAAGGGGCCAAAAGCCTGCAGCTCGGCACGGAGCAGATCAGCTATGGCACCGGCGATTATCTCCTGACCTCGCTCGACCTGCCGGTCGCCTGGCGGGTCACGGAGGCGAGCCCCGAGGTGCCGCATCTCTGTCTCGGGCTGGCAATCGATTCCGAGAAGCTGCTGGAACTGCTCAGCCGCATCGACGTTCCGCGCCCGGCCGCCCATACCGACGGGCAGCGCGGGATGGTGGTGAACGTCGCGCCGCCGGAGCTGATGGATGCCGCCGTTCGCCTGCTGCGCTTGCTCGATCGTCCAGGCGATATTCCCGCCATGGCGCCGCTGATCGAGCAGGAAATCCTTTACCGGGTGCTGACCGGGCCGCACGGTGCGCGGCTGATCAACATCGCCACGGCAGACAGCCACAGCAACCGGATCGCGCGCGCCGTTGCCTGGCTGAAGGAGAATTTCGCGCGGCCGCTGCGCATCGAAGACCTTGCCGAGCGGGTCAATATGAGCGTGTCGTCCTTCCATCACCATTTTAAGTCGGTGACGGCAATGACGCCCGTGCAGTACCAGAAGCAGCTTCGCCTGCACGAGGCGCGCCGGCTGATGCTGGTGGAGCGGCTCGATGCCGGCACGGCCGGCCACCGCGTCGGCTATCAGAGCCCGTCGCAGTTCAGCCGCGAATACAGCCGCCTCTACGGGGCTTCGCCGGCCCGCGATGTCGACGGCGTGCGCGAGATCATCGCGGCGGAATAGCGCCGAGGGCACCGGCATCGGCCGGCCATTAAAGGATGTTTGACGTTTCCCGGCTAGGCTGGCGCCAACAATCCAGCAGGCACCGCCGTCCGCATGACGCAAGCACCGTTACTTTCCATCGTCGCGCCTTGTCATAACGAGGAAGAGGGCCTGCGCGAATTCTGCCGCCGCGCCGCCGCTGCCGCGCGGAGCGTCGCGGGCGACGCCTTCGAACTCATTCTCGTCGACGACGGCTCGTCGGACGGCACCTGGGAAATCATTTCGGATCTGGCTGCTAATGTGCCTGAGGTGCTTGGGGTTCGCCTCCTGCGCAATCATGGCCACCAGCTGGCGTCGACGGCGGGACTTTCGGCGTCGCGGGGCGAGCGCGTGCTTCTGATCGACGCCGATCTTCAGGACCCGCCCGAACTGCTGTTGATGATGATGCCGATCATGGAGCGCGGCGCCGATGTCGTTTACGGCCAGCGCACGCGCCGCGAGGGCGAAACCTGGTTCAAGCTCGCTTCCGCGTCGCTCTTCTACCGCACGCTCTCCAGGCTCGCTTCCGTGACCATCCCGCGCGATACCGGCGATTTCCGGCTGATGCGCCGGCGCGTCGTCGATATCCTGCTGGCGATGCCGGAGCGCGATCGTTTCATCCGCGGCATGGTCAGCTGGATCGGCGGCAGGCAGGTGGCTCTTCCTTATGAGCGGGATGCGCGTTTTGCCGGCACGACGAAATATCCGCTGCGCAAGATGATCAATTTCGCGCTCGATGCGATCACCAGCTTTTCGACGACGCCGCTGCGGATCGCCACATGGCTCGGCATGATCAGCGCCGGCGTTGCGGTCGCCTTGCTCGTTTATACCTTCGTTCGCTGGCTTGAGGGAGAGACGGTCACCGGCTGGTCGTCGATCATGGCGGCTGTCAGCGCCTTCAGCGCCATCCAGCTGATCTGCATTGGCATTATCGGCGAGTATCTCGGCCGTCTGGTGCAGGAAAGCAAAAGGCGGCCGATGTTCATGATCGAGTCCATCCTGCGCGGCAGCGAGCATGCCGAGCTGCCGGCCGCTTTTTCGGAGATGAGCGCCGATGACAAGCGCGCCGCGCTGGACGCGCTCCTGGCATCCGACAAGCAGCAGCGGCCGCAAAAGAACAGCCGGATCGGCTGATGGACCGGATCGCCACGTCCGACGCGGTCGCAGCCATGCCCGATGCATCTGCCGTCAGGCAGGATTCCACCATCGCGATCGCCGTATTCGTCGCACTTGCAGCGGCTCTGGTCGTGCTGTTTCCTTTTCCGCCGATCCTCGATTACGCCAATCATTACGCCCGCATCTGGCTGCTTTCCGGCGGCATCGGCGAGCAGCCTTTTCCCGAGATCTATGCGGTCGACTGGAATCGCACCTTCACCAATGTCGGGATCGACCTGCTGGCCGTCTGGGTAGGGCCGCTCGTCGGCGCCGACAGGCTGGCGCGGGCATTGCTTTTCCTGGCGATCGTGCTGCCGCCGCTGGGGGCGGTCGGCCTGCACCGAGCGCTGTTCGGCGGCCGGCACTATTGGCAGATCGCCATGCTGTCGCTTGCCTGGTGCGCCACGATGGCCGGCGGCTTCATCAATTTCCAGATCGGTCTCGGCATGGCCTTGTTCTTCGCCTGCGCCGATCTGCGGCTGCAGCGCGGGAATCCCGCCATGCTTTTTGCCTGGCGTCTTGCCGCCGCGCTGCTGCTGACAGTGATGCACATCTTCTCGCTCGGCTTCTATATGGCTGTTGTCTGCGGCCTCGAATTTTCCTGGCGCATCGACATATTGCGGTCGAAGGCGGGGTTGGCGAGGCTCGCCGGCCGCCTGGTGCTGGCGCTTGGCGCCTGCATCCTGCCGCCGCTTGCGCTCTATCTCCGCACGGCCGCCTTGCCGGATGCGGGCGGAAGCGGGCTCGGCCTCGTCTGGAACGACGGTATCGTCCTGATCGTCATGAACCTGCTCTCTGCCGTCACCACCTATGTGCCGCTGGTGGACGTGGTGCTCGTTCTGCCGCTGATCCTCATCTGCACGCGGGCTGCGCGCGCCGGCGACATCCGCATTCATGCCGGGCTTGCCGTCGCCGCCTGCGGCTTGCTGCTTCTCTCCATAGTTTCGCCTCGCCACATGCTCGGCACCGGATGGATCAGCTGGCGTTTTCCGATCATGACGGCGCTCGTCGCCATGGCGATGATGTGCCCCTTCGCCAACCTGACGCGCCGGCGGGCGCTGCTGTTGGCGCTCGTCGTCAATCTCGCCGTTTTCGGTCGAACCGGCTGGATCGGCTGGAACTGGTGGCTGGCGCAGAAAGACGCCGCGGCCGTCGAGGCCGTGCTGAAAAAGGTGCCGGCCGGCGCGGCCGTTCTGCCTCTGGGGCATGAACCCCGAACGGTCAGCGACCTTGCCCAATCCAACCGGTATTTTGCCTGGGGGCTGGATACGTTCCGGCATCTGCCGACGCTCGCCGTGCCTTTCTCGCATGCTTTCGTGCCGACGCTCTTCACGGCAAAGGGCAAGCAGCCGCTCTCCGTTCTGCCGCCCTGGTCCGAGATCGCGGTTCCCGAGGGCAACCTGCCGCCGATCGGCGTGCTGTCCTGTCCGGCAATGATGCGGGAATACAGAGAGTTTACGCCTTACCTGTCGGACTGGCGCAACCGTTTCGACTTCGTCCTCGTCGTCAACGCCGATATCCCCGACCGCGCGCTCGGCGCCTTCATGCCGGCGGGGCTGACGCTGATCGAGGATGCCGGTTTCGCCAAGCTCTACGCGATCGACAAGGCAGCGCCGGCGGAGCCTGCCTCCATCCCCGTCGGCTGCGCCGTGGTGTCATAGGGCCAGGGCGTTGCAGCGAAAACGCCGTACTTCTCGCGACCTGTTTCAATAGCCGGGTGATTTCAGCGCCTTGTCATTTTGGCATTTGGCGAGCGCCAACTGGCGGAAGGAGAGGATTTTCGTGATGCGCTCCTTGCCGTCGGTCTCCACGCTCATGCAGGCGCAGGCATAGCCGTAGCTGCCGTTGGTCCTGACGTAATCGTGCTCGGAGATGTCGGGGATCAGCTCCATGCCTTCCACCGCGTCGGCGTCCTCGCCCTGCGTCATGATCGTCCACATGTTGTCGGCATCCTGCAGCCACCAGTTGGCCGGCGTCGGATTTTCGATCCAGCCGCAGCGGGTCTCCGCGGCCCGCGCACCGGCTGCGGCGGCAAGGGCTGCGGTCATGAGCGCAGCGGCTATCCGGTGTTTCATGGCATCTTCCCCCGGCGGCTCAATTGTTGATCGCGATGATCGCCCAATGGCTTTCCTCGCAGGCATTGTCGTCGCAGACCGCACTCATCCAGACGGCGCCGTTCGCCAGCATGACGCCTTCGCTGCTGACGAAGAGATCCTGATATTGCTGGCGCCCGACGGCGCGGCGGGTCTCCGATGTGACCAGATCGTCGAAATTATCGACAAAATCCTCGGCATTCTCGATGTCGTAGGTCTCGCCGTTCGCCTTGACGGTCAGCGGATATTCGGCAAGGCCGGCGATGGTCTCGGCATCGCCCGCGCGCATCGCCTGGACGAGCTGGCGCAGCGGCCGGTCGAAGCCCGCGGCATCGCCATGCAGCTCCTCGATGCGGTTATAGACCTCGTTTTCCGATTGCGCGAAGGCGCGGCCGGGAAGGGGCGTCGTTGCCAGGAGCATCGCTCCGGCGAGCAGAAGGGCAGCAGAAAGACGCGACATGGAAGGCTCCCCGGCAATGGCGTTCTCTGACACTATGCAATCCCGGTGGGCGCGCGCCTATCCCATTCTGGTGCGGCGCCGACCTTTCCCGTATAAAAATCTGCCGGGCCTGCTTGACGGGCCGGTCGGTTTGCCGCATAAAGCTCACGAACCGTACCGTACGGTACGTATATGGGAGCCTTGACCGTGTCCGTCGATACCGCAGAGCCGAGCGAATTCTCGCCGCGCCAGAACGCCGTTCTGGAGCAGGCGCTGCGGCTGCTCGTCGATGGCGGCGAGAAGGCGCTGACGACCTCGGGTGTGGCGCGCGCCGCCAATTGCTCGAAGGAAAGCCTCTACAAGTGGTTCGGCGACCGCGATGGTTTGCTGTCTGCGATGATCGCCTATCAGGCGAGCAAGGTGCGCACCTTCGAACGCAACGGCGAACGGCTGACGGCGACGAGCCTGCACGACCATGTCGTCATCTTCGCGCGGGACCTGCTGGAGGTTCTGGCCGGCGACGTCTCGCTGGCGCTGAACCGGCTGGCCATCGGCCAGTCTCATCGCGACGGCTCCAAGCTCGGCAAGCTCTTGCTCGAACGCGGCCGCCGCCAGATCGACCGGCGCGCCATGGCGCTGATCGATGCCGGCAAAAGGGCAGGGCTGCTGCGCTTTGCCGATGCGGACGAAGCCTATCATACGCTTTACGGCCTTGTCGTTTCCGACCTGCATGTGCGCATGCTGCTCGGCGAACCCGGCCTCAAGGATACCGCGCGCCAGGCGGAGAGGGCGGTCACCGCCTTCCTCCGGCTTTACGGCACGGACAAGGTTCTGGCGGAGATGCCGGTTCTCGGCTGATCCGCTTTCATGACAGTCAACACGACAAGCAAAAGGGAAGGAACTTCAAATGCGCGTCTATTACGATCGTGATGCCGATCTCAACCTCATCAAGGCCAAGAAGGTCGCCGTCATCGGTTACGGTTCGCAGGGCCGTGCCCATGCGCTGAACCTCAAGGACAGCGGCGCCCAGAACCTCGTCATCGCACTCAAGGCCGGTTCGCCCACCGTCAAGAAGGCCGAAGCCGATGGCTTCAAGGTCATGACCGTTGCCGAAGCTGCCGGCTGGGCCGACCTGATGATGATGGCGACCCCGGACGAGCTGCAGGCCGAAATCTACAAGGCCGATATCGCTGCCAACATCCGCGACGGCGCTGCCATCGCCTTCGCCCACGGCCTCAACGTTCACTTCGGCCTGATCGAGCCGAAGGCCAGCGTCGACGTCGTCATGATCGCGCCGAAGGGCCCGGGCCACACGGTTCGCGGCGAATACCAGAAGGGCGGCGGCGTTCCCTGCCTCGTCGCCGTTCACCAGAACGCTTCCGGCAATGCGCTTGAACTCGCTCTCTCCTACGCCTGCGGTGTGGGCGGCGGCCGTTCGGGCATCATCGAAACCAACTTCCGCGAAGAGTGCGAAACCGACCTCTTCGGCGAACAGGTCGTTCTCTGCGGCGGTCTCGTCGAGCTCATCCGCGCCGGTTTCGAAACGCTGACCGAAGCTGGCTACGCTCCTGAGATGGCCTATTTCGAATGCCTGCACGAAGTAAAGCTGATCGTCGACCTGATCTATGAAGGTGGCATCGCCAACATGAACTACTCGATCTCCAACACGGCCGAGTGGGGCGAATACGTCACGGGTCCGCGCATCATCACCGAAGAAACCAAGGCCGAGATGAAGCGCGTCCTCAAGGACATCCAGACCGGCAAGTTCACCTCCGAGTGGATGCAGGAATACAAGTCGGGCGCCGCCCGCTTCAAGGGCATCCGCCGCGTCAACGACAGCCACCAGATCGAGGAAGTCGGCGCGAAGCTCCGCGGCATGATGCCCTGGATCGGCAAGAACAAGCTGGTCGACAAGAGCGTGAACTAAGCTGTTTCGCTTGAAATAAAATGAGGAGGCCGGGGCGAAAGCTCCGGCCTCTTTTTTTTGACAGGCTTGCTTTCTACTCAGCGTCATCCTCGGCCTTGTGCCGAGGATCTGCTGCCCTATCGACCGGAAGCAGATGCTCGGGACAAGCCCGAGCATGACGGAGGGTTTGTTGGCCGACCTGCCATAAATCTACCGCCTGGCGAAAGCTCCGGCCTCTTTCTCTTTGGCGTCGGCGGCCGCTATCAAGCCTTCCCGATGGAGACGGCCTCCGCAACGGCAAGCTCGGCCATGGCAAGCGCTGCCTCGCGGGTCCTGGCGGCGGCGATGAAGCGGCCGTTGTGGCAGAAGCTTGCGCCATCGACGCCGCAGGCCGCTTCCAGCTCGCCATTGGTGAGGCCCGCCCAGGCGGCCGGCAGATCCGCTCTCAGCTCGAAACCTTCGTCGGCGCGGCGGATGCCGGTCACGCACCAATCCCTATCGCGCGGGTGGACGACGAAGAGCAGGTGATCGGCGCCCGCCTTCACGATGGCAGGGCGGAAGGGCATGCCCATCGGCAGTTCGAGCACGCGTCCTTCGCCCGTATTCAGGATCGCCTGATGCACGATGGCTTCGGCCCGCAATTTTGCGGCGCTCTGGGCGATCTTCGCCTCGACGAAGCTCCGGGCGACGGCAAGGGCGGCGTGAAAAGCGCGGTCGTCGGCCTCGGGATGGCGATCGTCGAAAACCGGCTTCAAGGTTTCCAGCAGGGCAGGCAGGGTGAGGCCGGCGAGCGGCCCGGAGGGGCTGAGCGCGCCGTTGTCCGTCAGGTCGACCGGCAGTACGAAGCTCGCATCGAAGGAGGCATGCACCGCTTCGATATGCTCTTCGGGAAGGCCTGCCGCCGCCAGATAATCGCGGCCGTAGTGCTTCCAGATCAGTCCGAACGAGCTGTAGGGCTGGCCGTCTTCCCTGAGCGGCGCGCCGCGCTGATGGTGATCGAAGATTCCCGCCTCGGCATCATAGGCGCCGCCGACATCATAGATGATGCGGTCTTTGCCAGGGCCGATCCATTCCGGCGCGCGGCTGCGGACGATGCGCGCCTGCGGAAAAAGCCGGGTCAGGATGACGCTCGACAGCAATTCGTCGGCATGGAAGCCACCGGAATGGGTGACGAGGAATTCTGGGATCATGGAAGCTGTGGCCTTGTCGTTTGCGGAGGACCCGCTTGGGTTTGCCTGAGATAGCCGTTGTGAGACGCCATCTCAACCGGTCATTCGTGGCAGGAGACGGCGCGCTTTACGAAATTGTATAGTTCGGGCGAAGTCCCTGTGAGTTTTCGGGCGCAGGTTTGGTGCCGTCGTAGCCACCAAGTCGAGGCCAGCTCTCATGAACATGCGCGCCACAGCCGCTGCCATCGTTTCGGCAGTCCATCCCATCAGCCTGCGGATCAATACCTACCTCATCAATCTCGACCGGGCAGAGCTCCGCAGGTTTCGCATGGAGCGCCTGCTTGCGGAGAGCGGTATTGCCTTCGAGCGGGTGGCGGCCGTCGATGGCGCCGGCATTGCCCTGCCGCGCCGCGATTTCGACGGGCAATCCTATCTGCGCAGGCACGGGCGCAGACCGAATCCTTTCGAGATCGGCTGCTATCTCAGCCATGTCGAGTGCGCGAGGAGGTTCCTCGCCAGCGAGGGCGAATTCGCTCTCATTCTCGAAGACGATCTCGATTTCGACGACGACTTCGCCGAGGTGCTTGCCGCGGCCGTCGAGCACAGCGGTTCCTGGGATGTATTGCGTCTTTCCACAGTGAACTCAGGGCGCAAGCATCGGGTGGAGCCGCTCACCGCATCCCGCTCGTTGGCGATCGCGCTCACCCGCGAGAAGGGATCGGGCGCTTATCTCATCAATCGCAAGGCCGCAGGTTGGATTGCCGATGCGCTCGTTCCCATGCGGCTGCCCTATGATCTCGCGCTCGATCTGGAATTCGACGAGGGGCTGCAGGCCTGTTTCGTCGATCCGGTTCCGGTGAGCCAGCGGGCGGATGCGCATTCCCAGATACAGGCAGGGCTCTCGACCTACCGCCTTGGCCGCCGCCGGCCGTGGAGCGTCCTGCCGTATCGCGCGGCGGCTGAAGTGCGCCGGTTCGCGGCTCGCTTCAGCCGACTGGCGGGGTGGAGGATGAGAGGCTGGAAAGATGCGCCTGCAGCAGCGGGAAGCCTATCGAAACGGTGAGGCCCGGACGGTTGTCGCCCATGGCGATCTCCGCCGCGTGCAGGTCGGCAACCGCTTTGACCAGGCTGAGGCCAAGACCGCTTCCCGTCGTCGTCCGGCTCTTGTCGAGGCGATAGAGGCGCCGGAAAACCTTGTCGCGCTCCTCGGCGGGGATGCCCGGGCCGCTGTCGGCAACCGACAGGATGGCGCGATTGTCCCGTCGCCGAAGGGAGAGCGTGATGACCGTTCCGGCGGGGCAGTGATTGATGGCGTTCTCCACCAGATTGGCGATCATCTGCGTCAGCAGATCACGGTCGCCCCAGACCAGCGCAGAGCAGCGCTCCGCGATCGCCAGAGACTGGCCGGCATCTTCGGCGACGTCGGCATAGACTTCGGAGATGACCGCGAGCACATCGTCGATATCGGTCGCCTGGAAACGCTCCTTGCGGGCGCCGGCCTCGATCTGGGAAATGCGCAGAAGTGCGGCGAAGGTGGCGTTGATCCGGTCGCTCTCGTTTCTGGCTTCGTCGAGAAGAGCGGAAATGTCGAGCTGCCGGTCGTTTCGCTCTGCTGCGGCATCGAGCGTCAGGCGCAGCCTGTTGAGCGGCGTCTTCAGATCGTGGGCGATATCCGCGCTGACCTGCCGCATGCTCTCGACCAATGTCTGCAGCCGTTCCAGGGCGGCGTTGATCTGGATCGCCACCGTATCGAGATCGTCGCCGTTTCCGGTGATCGGAATGCGGGCCTGGAGCGCGCCGTGGGCGACGTCGTTCATGGTGTTGGCAACCCTGTCCAGCCTCGCCTGGGCGCGGAACGCCAGAAAGACGCCGCCGCCGATGGCGGTCGCGACAGCGATTGCGGCGGCCCATTCGAAGCTGACCAGGACGATGCGCAGCATCTCTTCGACGTCGTTGAAGTTTTCGGCGACGACGAGCGTATAGGGCCCGATCGTCGAGACCTGCATGCGGTAGCGTTCATGCCCCTTCAGCCCGACGTCGCGCGAGGTGACGGTATAGACGCCGTTCGGGATGCGGGGTGCTGCGAAATTGCCGGCAAGCTTGCGCCCGCCCGCATCCATCAGCGAGTAAAGCCCATCGGAGGTCGACTGGAAGCTCGCATAATTGTTCAGCGTATCGATGAGATCCTCGGTGTCGTGCGGCTGGTAGGCGGAGGCGATCAGCGAATTCATCTCGTGGAGCGATTGTTCCAGGTCGCGCTCCAGGCCGACGCGCAGCATGTGATACATGATCGCGCCGCTGAAGATGAAGGTGACGACGAAGAGCACGCCGAAGGTGACGGCAAGCCGGAACGGCGTGCTCCTGCGCAGCTTAGCGAGGCGCATGCAGGCTGTATCCGGTGTTGCGGATCGTGTGGAGAAGCGGTGTCTCGAACGGCTTGTCGATCTTCGCCCGCAGCCGGCTGACATGGGTCTCCACCACGCTGGTCTTCGGATCGAAGTGAAAGTCCCAGACCCGCTCCAGCAGCATGGTCTTGGTGATGACCCGGCCTTCGCCGCGCATCAGCACCTCGAGCAGGGTAAATTCGCGCGGCTGCAACTCGATGCTCTGCCCGGCGCGGCGGGCCTCGCGGCGGATGAGATCGAGCTCGAGATCGGCAACCTTCAGCACGGTCTTCTGCTCCTGCACCGGCGGCCGGCGGCCGAGCGCGTTGACGCGGGCCAGAAGCTCGGAGAAGGCGAAGGGTTTGGTGAGATAATCGTCACCGCCCGCTTCCAGCCCCTCGACGCGGTCGTCCACCCCGCCGATCGACGTCAGAAACAGCGCCGGCGTGCCGATCCTGGCGGCGCGAAGCGAGCGGATGATGGCAAGGCCATCGAGACCGGGAAGCATGCGATCGACGACGATGACGTCATAGGCTTCCCGCTGCGCCTGAAACAGGCTGTCGCGGCCATCGGCGAACACGTCGCAGACATGGCCTGCCTCGGAAAAGCCCTTGGAGACATAGTCCGACGTCTTGGCGTCATCCTCGATAAGCAGGATTTTCATCAGCCCGATCGTTCCCGCACGTGTGAGGGTAAAATCTAGCCGAGGGCATGCCCCTGCCACAACATACGGATTGGTAAGGTTGGGCGGCGTCACCGCGAGGCCGGCCGGCGCACGATTGAGCGGGCGAATTGCCGTCATCTAAACGTCCAATTTGAGCGGATATCTTGCTGCAATCATAACTTGTCCGGTGTCATCCTGCCGGAACGATCCCGACTTCGCCGGAGGCAGAATGAAGTGGTGCTTGGAAAGCATAATACGGTCGGGCGCCCGGCTGCTTGTTCTGCTCATGCTCCCGGTGTTGTTGCATTCGCCCGCTCATGCGTTGGACGACTTGCCCGATGACTATACGTTCGTTCCGCGTTGCGGCGGAATTTACGATTTATGCGGTTACGCGCATCGCCAGGACGAACATGAGTTGATCCCGAAGCGGTACGAACGGGTCACGATGTTCTCCGAAGGGCTGGCCGCCGTGCGCATCGACGGCCTTTTCGGCTACATCGATAAGACCGGCAAGGTCGTCATCGAACCGCGCTTCGATCTGGCCGGCCCCTTTCATGAGGGATTTGCAGAAATACTCGTGGGCCAGAAGACGGGTGTCATCGCGAGAAACGGCGATATCGTGCTGCAGCCGCAATTCAAGCGCTCAATCCCGCTGAACGATGACATTATCGTGGTGCAGAATGGCATCTATGGTTCGTCCATGGATTCCGAGCTCGCGGTTTTGGGGGCGGCGTTCAGCCTATACGGTGTGCCTGTGTCACGCGGCACATGGGGCTTGTATCAGTTGGGCAAAGGGTGGCTGACTGCTGACAGCTATCAATTCAAGGCCTTTGATGGACCATATCTCTGGGCTCGCGATATGAGCGCTGAGAAACCTCTCTTCGGCGTGATGGGGATAGACGGCAAATGGCTGGTGCAGCCGGCATTCGATGCCGTCCAGGGCCTGCAGGAAGGCCGGGCCGTGGTATCCGTCAATGTCGGGGAGCGCCAGAGGCCGCGTCTGCTCAGCGGGGCTGTCGACGCCGAGGGAAAAGTCGTCATTCCTCTTCGATATGACGGGTTGAGCTTCTGGGCTAAGGGCTATTCGGTCGTGCGGCTCAACGGGCGGGAGGGCTTCATGGACATCAGAGGCGGCCTTCTGGGAGGCAGGTTCTTCGATAAGGTCGAGCGCGACCTTGAACAAAATCCCTTTAAAGTGCTTCTCGACGGGCAGTGGTTCGGCATCAGTCGCGACGGAAGTCTCGGAGAAGTCCCCGTCGATGTTCTGAAGGAGAAACTGGCCCGTGCAGGCCGGACGAGCGAAGCTCCTAAACCGCTGAAAAACACCCAATGCGATAATGGTGTTTCGATCGTGTCCAGAGACAGCCTATGGGGTCTGGAAGGACCGGATGGACACATTCTCATCGAGCCGAAATACGAAGCAATCTCGTGTTTTCACAAGGGGGTTGCGTGGGTTCCTGATTCAGACCGACGGCTCTGGTGCCCGGTCGGACCGGACGGAAAAGTTCGCAGCAAGCCCGATTGCCGCACGACTTACTACGCCGTGGATTCCCCACATTACTATCCGGAGGAATTCGATTCCGATCCTTTCAGGAGCAGCTTGCTGTGGATGCAGGCCTTCCTGAAGCATGGTTTGGATCCCAGACATCAGCCGCCACGATTGATGGGGGGAAAGCAAGATATCAAGCCGTTCTTTGTTAACTGCGGCGATCGCAGCCCCTGCGAATAAGATCATTTTGCCGCTTCTGTTCTTCACCGTCTTGCGCTGACCGTCAGCCAGCGGGTCGGCTTGCCGTCAAAGCCGCCGCCGTCGCGTTCGCCGATGGCGATATCGCGCCAGCCGCCTTTCGTCAGCAGGTCCGACAGCCAGTCGGCGGAGGGGTAGTTGTAGTAGCGCCCGAGGCCGTCATGGCCCTCGGCGTCTCCGGCCTTGAAAGTGGCGTGGAGCAGGCCGCCCGGTCTGAGCGCGCGGCGGATGCGGGCGAAGACGTCGGGCAGTTCGGGCCGGGGGACATGGAGGAGGCTGGCATGCGCCCAGGCGCCGTCATAGGCGTTTTCGGCGTCGAGATCCTGGAACAGCATGACCTTCACGGGCCTGCCGATCCGTGCCTCGGCCTGCCTTGCGAGTTCGGCCGAGCCGTCGGTCGGCGTCACGTCGAAGCCTTGCGAGAGCATATAGGCGCTGTCCTGCCCGCCGCCGCAGCCGAGTTCGAGGATTGCGGCGCCAGGTGCGAGCCTTGCCAGGAAGGCGTCGAGCTCGTCTTTCGGCAGGTCACGGGTCCGGTTGGCGTAAATCTCGGCGTTTTCCCTGTAGAAGGCGGAGGTGGTCTCATTGGGCATGCGGCTTCTGCGATCCTGATCGTCGGGCGGATTGAAGGTGTCTATCGGGAAGCCGGTCGGCGCCGATAATGTCGAGGACGAGAATGCCGTCCGGTATTTCGCGGTAGAAGGCGACGTGGCGCATGTGAAGGAGGCGGCGAAGGCCGGCGCCGAGTTCGTCGCATCGGTCTCCCATCGAAGGCGCGCGCGAGAGAAGCACGAAGATCCTGTCCCAGTCGAGAAGATAGGCGTCGGCCTGCGCCTCGCCGAAATGCAGATTGGCATATTCGTCGATGCCTGACAGCACGGCGTCCGCCGTTTGGGTCAGCCTATAGGTAGGTATCACGCAGCTTTGCCTTCGTTTCCAACAGGATATCGGGAATGCGCCGGTCGCTGACGCCGCTTTCCTCGGCTTCTCTTAGAATGTCGCGCAGTTCTTCGTCGTCGAGTTTTCGATGGTCCTGGTCCTTGACGATCAGCTCGGCCAGGAATGCGTCGGCACTGTCGTATCTGCCGCTTGCGACACGGCGCGCGACGTAATCCGCCAGATCATCCGGTAGCGAGATCGTCATTTTCGCCATTGAATTTAGCACCATCCGCACATGCCCCATCTTGTGATAGAGGCGTTGCGGCCCGCCGTCGAGCACTTGGGTCACATGCGGGTCAGTCTTTTTTGTCGATATAGACGACGCGCTCCAGGCCCTTGAAATGGGCATCGCATGTCAGGATATCGGCATTGTGGCGCTCCGCCGTCGCATAGATGATCGCATCGGCGGTGGCGAGCTTCAAAGCTGCGGATATTTCGGCGGCGCGGCGGGCGAGCACCGTGTCGAGGGGAACCACAATGCATCTGGCGGTATAGGCGATGAAGCCGTCGACGGCTTCGTCGTCCTTTTCGCGCGCCAGCCATTTGGAAAGCTCGAGCTGGACGATCGTCGGGACGATACATTGGTCGCGTGGCGGGATTTCAGCCGCCAGCCGGTTTCCCGCCGCACTTTTCGTCAGCCATTCCACCCATGCGGAACTGTCGACGACACGCATCAGAAGCGATCGTTTCGATCGCGGTAGTTTTTCTTGTCCGCACCCTCGGCCATGCCGTGAAGGTCGGCAAGGGTGGGAACCGGCATCAGCAGCACGCCTTTGCCTTTCGGTATGAATACGAATTCCTGACCCGCCGACCAATGCTGCTCATCGCGCACTTCCTTCGGAATGGAAATCTGGAATTTTGAAGAAAGGGTTGCTGTCGCCATTCTTACTGCTCTCCTTCGATGGAGAAAGTGTAAGAATTCAGTCGAAATCGGTCAATAGCGGGCAGGCGAGGCCGAGAGCGGCGCCCACCATGCCGGTGTCGACGCCGCCATTTGCGTGGAAGGTCTGGAGGTCAGGTCGTGATGAGGCGCGTCCAGCCGTGCTCATCGTTCGTCACGCCCTTCTGCAGGCCGACGAGCTGCTGGCGCAGGTCGCTGGTCAGCTTGCCGGTCTGCCCGTCTCCGACCAGAAACTCGCCGCCGGCATGCCGAACCAGGCCGATGCCTGCGAGCACCGCGGCAGTGCCGCAAGCGAAGGCTTCGACGAGCCTGCCGCTGGCGGCATCCTCCTGCCATTCCGCGAAGGAGTAGGAACGCTGCTCGACGCGCAGGCCCCGTTCTTCTGCGAGCACGATGACGGAAGCGCGGGTGATGCCTGGCAGGATCGTGCCGCCGAGCGGCGGGGTCACGACCGATCCATCGTTCATCACGAAGAAGACGTTCATGCCGCCGAGTTCTTCGACCCAGCGATGCTCCGCGGCATCCAGAAAGACGACCTGATCGCAGCCCTTCTTCGAGGCTTCGGCTTGCGCCACGAGGCTGGCGGCATAGTTTCCGCCGCATTTCGCAGCGCCGGTGCCGCCGCTGGCCGCACGGGTATATTCGGTCTCGACCCAAAGGGAGACGGCCTTCGCGCCGCCCTTGAAGTAGGCGCCGACCGGAGAGGCGATGATGCAGAAGATATATTCCTGAGCCGGACGAACCCCGAGAAACGCCTCGTTGGCGAACATGAAGGGGCGGAGGTAAAGGCTGGCGTCGCCGGACGGTATCCAGTTCTTATCGACCCGGACCAGCTCTTCGACGGCCTTCAGGAAAAGCTCTTCCGGTACCTCAGGCATCGCCATGCGGGCTGCCGACTGCGCGAAGCGGCGGGCGTTTTCTTCCGGCCGGAAGAGCAGGATGCGGCCGTCGTCGGCCTTGTAGGCCTTCATGCCTTCGAAGATTTCCTGGGCGTAGTGCAGCACGGCGCTTGCCGGATCGAGTTCCAGCGGGCGGCGCGGCGTCACCTTCGCATCGTGCCAGCCCTTGTCGGCCGTCCAGCGCGCCAGCACCATATGATCGGTGAAGATCTTGCCGAAGCCGGGTGTTTCCAGTGCCTTGATGCGATCGGCGTCGGGGACGGGAGACTTGTGGAATTCGATTGTGATTTCAGGAGAGGTCGACGTCGCGGTCATGCTGGCACCTTGATAGTCCATTGAATAATGGGCGGCACACTACTTCCCCCGGGCCGGTTTTGGAAAGGTCTGAATCGGCCGGTTTCGGCTTTTTGATTGGAGGAATAATCGCTCGAAGCGGCGAGGCAACGGGCAGGGCATTTGCGTGAAACCTCCGACGTCTGCCCAATCGGCACGGGCTTTCGAATGCCGGGTCCTCCAAACTTTGTCGCAGTGACAAGAAAATAGGTCAGCATTGTTGACATAAATTTTCCCGCGTGATCAGCTGCGGATATTAGAAAATAAGAGGAAACATCCATGCTGAACTGGGACGCAATGTTTGCGACGCGCTCGTCGCGCATGCGCGCTTCGGAAATCCGCGAGCTGCTGAAGCTGCTCGACCGGCCCGATATCATCTCCTTTGCCGGCGGCATTCCGGACCCGGCGCTGTTTCCGGACCAGGAATTCAAGCAGGCCTATGCCGATATCTTCTCGGGCGCCGCCGTCAATTCGGCGCTGCAATATTCGGTGAGCGAAGGTTACAAGCCGCTGCGCGAATGGCTGGCCGGGCAGATGGCGGCCCTCGGCATTCCCTGCGATCTCGAAAACGTCTTCATCGTCTCCGGCTCGCAGCAGGGGCTCGATTATCTCGGCAAACTCTTCCTGTCGCCTGGTGATACGGCGCTCGTGACCTGGCCGACCTATCTCGGCGCGCTGCAGGCTTTCAATGCCTATGAGCCGGCCTATGACCAGCTGACGCCGGGCGGCAACCGTACGCCGGAATCCTATCGCGCCGCCGCGGCCGCTGCCGGCGGCAAGGTGAAGTTCGCCTATCTCTCCACCGATTTCTCCAATCCCACGGGCGAAACCGTCGATCTCGCCGGCCGCAAGCGGGTGCTGGCGCTCGCCGAAGAGCTCGATATTGCCGTCATCGAGGATGCGGCCTACCAGTCGCTGCGTTACGACGGTGAGCCGATCCCGCCGATCCTGGCGCTCGAAATCGCCGAGAAGGGCCATATCAACGATACGCGCACGATCTATTGCGGCAGCTTTTCCAAGACGCTGGCCCCCGGCCTTCGCGTCGGCTTCATCGTCGCCAACGCGCCCGTCATCCGCAAGCTGGTGCTGATGAAGCAGGCGGCCGACCTGCACTCCTCGACGATCAACCAGATGGCGATATCGGATGTCGCCGTGCGCGGCTTCGACAAGCAGGTCGCCAAGATCAAGGCCGTATACAGCCACCGCCGCGACTGCATGCTGGCGGCGCTGGAAAAGTACATGCCTGAGGGCACGAGCTGGACGAAGCCGGAAGGCGGCATGTTCATCTGGATCACCTTGCCGGAAGGCATGGACGGCGCCAGGCTTTTGGCAAAATCCCTCGAAACCGCCAAGGTCGCCTTCGTCCCCGGCAAAGCCTTCTTCGCCGACGGCTCCGGCGCCAACACCTTCCGCGTCAGCTTCTCCTGCGCGAATGAGCAGATGATCGAGGATGGGATTGGTCGGTTGGGGAGGTTGATTGCTGAGGAGATTGGTGGGTGAGGGCGAGAGGCTGCCACGATTCCCTTCTCCCCAGCGGGGAGAAGATGCCGGCAGGCAGATGAGGGGGTGAGCAGCAAAGCTGCGAATGCGCTGAGCGTAAGCGAAGGGCAACAATGACCGGCGTGCCGTGCAGCCCCCTCATCCGACCCTACGGGCCACCGACCGGGGTTGAGCCACGGGTCTCAACCCGTCCTTCGGACCCCCGCTGGGGAGAAGAGGGAATCGAGACGTCGCCGCAGGTCCCTTCTCCCCAGCGGGGAGAAGATGCCGGCAGGCAGATGAGGGGGCTGCACGGCACGCCCTCTCATTCTTCATTCCTGTGACGCGCACAGCCGGAACGCCCTTCAAAGAATCGTCGTCCAGCCCTCGTTCGCTGTCTCGCTCTTGCCGTAGCCGACGCGGTCGGCGACGGCGCCGTCGGTGTTGCGCAGAAGCCGCCGGCTCTTTTGTGACGCCTGTCTTCCGCCGTGCAATGGCCGGCTTGCAGGCCGGCGCTATTGCTGGACGTGCGGGCCGAAAAGTTCGAGGTCGGCTTCGCCGAGCCTGTCGCTCGCCGTGTTCAGCTGGTGCCAGTAGGGATAGATCACCGGTGGCAGGCTGACGGCGTCGAGGCGGTTGCGTTCGTCTTCCGAGAGCTTCAGGTCTGCGGCGGCGATGTTGTCGCGGAACTGGGCTTCGGTGCGCCCGCCGATGATGACCGAGGTAACCGCCTTGCGGCCGATCAGCCAGGCAAGCGCAACTCGAGCCGCCGAAACGCCGCGCTCCTCACCGATCGCCACCAGCGTCTCGACGATGTTCCAGAGGCGGTTTTCGTCGCGGATCGGCGGCTCCGTCCAGCCGGCGAACTGGCGCGTGCCTTCGGGGGCGGCCTGGTTGCGGCGGTGCTTGCCGGAAAGCAGGCCGCCGGCGAGCGGGCTCCAGACCAGCACGCCGAGGCCCTGGTCGATCGAGATCGGCAGCAGTTCGTATTCGGCCTCGCGGGCTTCCAGCGTATAGTGGATCTGCTGGCTGACGAAGCGCTGGTAGCGGTGCTCGTTGGCAAGCCCGAGCGCCTTCATGATGTGCCAGCCGGAATAGTTCGAGCAGCCGACATAACGCACCTTGCCCTGCCGGATCAGCGTGTCGAGCGCTTCCATCGTCTCTTCGAGCGGCGTCTGGCCGTCCCATTCATGCACCTGGTAGAGGTCGATGACATCGGTCCTCAGGCGCTTCAGGCTCGCCTCGCATTCGCGGATCAGATGGTAGCGCGAAAGGCCGCGGTCGTTCGGGCCGTCGCCCATGCCGAAGCGGGCCTTGGTGGCGAGAAGCACGCCCTGCGGCCGCTTTCCCGCGAGCGCCTCGCCGATGATGTTTTCGCATTCGCCTGAGGAATAGACGTTGGCGGTGTCGATGAGGTTGATGCCGGCATCGATGCAGATGTCGATCATCTTCTTCGCCTCGGAGACGCCGAGATCGCCGACCATCTTCGCCCAGCCGACGCCGCCGAAGGTCATCGTGCCCATGGTCAAAGTCGAAACTTTCAGGCCGGAGCGGCCGAGCAGACGATATTCCATTGAAACTCCTCCTTGATTGAAATGCGATTGACGTAATGCATAGCGGGGGAATGGCAAGAGCCTGAAGACCCCGCCGCTGCCACCTGTCACATGCCTGTCAACGACCCCTAATAAGGGAGGGGTGACGCAATTCCCGAGGGTCACACTCATGAAAACGATCGTTTCCGCCGCAGCGCTTCTCGCCGCGAGCCTCCTTGCCGTTCCGGCTTCGGCCGCAAACCTCGTTCTCTATACCAGCCAGCCGAACGAAGACGCGCAGGCGACGGTCGATGGCTTCATGGCCGCCAATCCCGATATCAAGGTCGACTGGGTGCGCGACGGTACGCCGAAGATCATTGCCAAGCTGCAGGCCGAGATCCAGGCCGGCAATCCGGTCGCCGATGTTCTCCTGATCGCCGACATGGTGACTCTGGAGCGCTTGAAGGAAGACGGCAAGCTGCTCGCCTACAAGTCGCCGGAAGCTGCGCAATACGATGCCAGCCTCTATGACGCCGAGGGCTATTATTACTCGACCAAGCTGATCACGACAGGCATCATGTATAACACCTCGGCGGCGATGAAGCCGACGAGCTGGAAGGATCTGACCAAGCCGGAGGCCAAGGGCCTCGTCACCATGCCGAGCCCGCTCGCTTCGGGTGCCGCGCTCATCCACGCCCAGACGCTCGCCGCCGTTCCCGGCCTCGGCTGGGATTTCTACAAGGCGCTCGCCGAAAACGGCGCGATCGCCGCCGGCGGCAACGGCGCCGTGCTGAAGTCGGTCGCCTCGGGCGAAAAGGCTTACGGCATGGTCGTCGATTACCTGCCGATCCGCGAGAAGGCCAAGGGTGCCCCCGTCGAATTCGTCTTCCCGAGCGAAGGCGTCTCGGCCGTCACCGAGCCGGTCGGCATCCTCGCCAGCAGCAAAAATGCCGATGCCGCCAAGAAGTTCGTCGATTACGTGCTTTCGGAAAAGGGCCAGGAAGGCTTCCTCAAGCTCGGCTATATCCCGGCCCGCAACGGCATGAAGCTGCCGGAAGGTTTCCCGGCGCGCGACACCATCAAGGTACTGCCGATCAAGGCGGCCGAAGCTTTGAAGAATACCGACCAGGATCTGAAGACCTTCTCGGGCATTTACGGCTCGAACTGATCCTTTCATGCAAGGATATGTGAGACCGGGAAACAGCCAGCCCGCCTGGCTGTTTCCCTTTATCGTCATCGTGGTTCTTATCCTCAGCGTGCTGCCGCTCGCCCGCCTCGCCATGGTCGGGATCGCGGCTTTCGCCAGCGGCGGCGTCATCGATGTGCTCAGCGAACCGTCGCTCTGGCAGGCCACCTATTACACCATCGTCACCGCGGTTTTGGGCACGATCGTCTCGCTTGCCATCGGGTGCCTCTTCGCCTTCCTGCTGACGCTGACCGATCTTCCGGGAAAAGGCCCGCTCAGCTTCTTCTTCGTGCTGCCGATGATGATCCCGCCGCAGGTGACCGCGCTCGCCTGGGTGCAGATGTCGGGGCCGTCGAGCCCGCTGCTAAAGGCGCTGCATATCGCGCCGCCGCTGGGCTCGCCGCAGCCGCTTTATTCGGTTGCTGGCATCGCGCTGCTCTATGGCGTGCAGCATGCGCCGCTCGTCTATCTCGCGCTGCGGGCCGGGCTGATGACGCTGCCGCGCGACGGCGTCGAAGCGGCGCGGCTTTCCGGCGCTTCCAGCCTGCGCGTGTTCCGCGATATCATCCTGCCGCTGTCGCTGCCCGGCATCATCGCGGGAGCGGCGATCTCCTTCGTCTCCAGCACCGGCAATTTCGGCATCCCTGCCATTCTCGGCATTCCCGCCTCGATCTACACGCTGCCGACCTTGATCTTCACTAAATTCTCGGCCTTCACCAGCCGCACCTTCGGCGATGTCGCCGTACTTTCAGCCATCATCGCCATGATCTCGGTCGCAGGCTTGATGATCCAGGACCGGGCGCTCAGAGGCCGCGACTACCGCGTCATCGGCCTGTCGGGCGCGAGCGCCGCCTTCGAGCTCGGCGCCTGGCGCTTCCTTGCCATGCCGCTCCTCTCCGCCATCCTGTTCTTCATGCTGGCGGCCCCCTTCTTCGCGCTCGTCGCTGGCGCGCTGGTGCCGGCCTATGGCGTGCCGCTGACTTTCAAGACCATGTCGCTGCATGCCTTCCAGGAGATCCTGTTCCGGCAGGCGGTGACGCGCACGGCCTTTATCAATTCGCTGTCGCTGGCCGGCGCCACCGCACTCGGCCTCCTCGTCGTGACGGTGCTTGCGGCGTATGCGCTGACGCGGCGGAGAGATGCCGTCTCCCGCATCGTTTCCAGCCTGATCGAGATACCCTATTCGCTGCCCGGCATCGTCATGGCGGTCTCCTTCATCCTGGTCTTCGCAGCACCGATCCCCTTCCTGCATGTCTCGCTCTACGGCACGATCTGGATCATCCTGATCGCCTATTTCTCCTCCTTCTTCGCCGTCAGCCTGAAGCCCGTCGTCAGCGCCTTCCACCAGCTCGATCCGGCGCTGGAGGAAGCGGCGCGGCTTTCCGGCGCCGGCTTCTTCCGCAGGCTTTTCGATATCATCGTGCCGCTGATCGCACCCGCCGCCGGCGCTTCCGTCATCCTCGTCTTCCTCATCGCCTGCAACGAGCTGACGATCTCGGCGCTGCTCTGGTCGGCCGGCACCCAGACGCTCGGCGTCGCGATCTACAATCTCGATGACAGCGGCAGTTCCGACCTTGCCTCGGCGCTGTCAGTCCTCGTCGTCCTCATGGTCGTCGTCATGATGCTGCTTCTGGAACTTCTGGCCAAACGCCTGCCGAAAGGGGTCGTCCCATGGCGAAGCTGATCCTCAATCGTGTGGCCAAGGATTTCGGCACCGGGCGCGCCGCCGTCAGTGACTTCTCGCTCGACGTGCGCGAGGGCGGTTTCCTGGCGCTGCTCGGGCCTTCCGGCTGCGGCAAGACGACGGTTCTGCGCATGATCGCCGGTTTCGAGACGCCCTCCGACGGCTCGATCCATCTCGGCGAACGACTGCTCGCCGATGCCGCCCAGTCGCTGCCGCCGGAGAAGCGCAACATGGCGATGGTCTTCCAGTCCTATGCGCTCTGGCCGCATATGAGTGTGGCGGACAATGTCGGCTATCCCCTCAAGGTGCGCGGCATCTCGGGCGAGGCCTACCGGGCGAAGGTGCGTGAGGCGCTCTCCACCGTCCGGCTCGCCGACTATGCCGGCCGGCGGCCGGCCGATCTCTCCGGTGGCCAGCGCCAGCGCGTGGCGCTCGCCCGCTGCCTGGTGACATCGCCCGACGTCGTGCTGCTCGACGAGCCGCTCGCCAATCTCGACCGGCACCTGAAGCAGGAGATGGAGGAAACCTTCCGCGAGTTCCACCAGCGCTCGGGTGCGACGATGATCTACGTCACCCACGACCAGAGCGAGGCGATGGCGCTCGCGACCGACGTCGCCGTCATGTCCGAAGGGCGCCTGCTGCAGGTGGCGGCGCCTGCCGAGATCTATGCCCGGCCGGAAGGGCGCATCGTCGGCGGGCTGATCGGGCGCGGCGCGATCGTCACGCTGCCTGTCATGGGCGGCGAACGCCATCTGGAGTGGGACGAACTGCAGGATGCGCTGCAGGCGGCCAATACCGATGGCGCCGATATCCTCGTGCGGCCGGAGGATGTGATCATCAGCGGCGAGGGCACCCGCGCGACCGTCGAATCCGTGCTTTTCGAGGGCGAGCGCTACGCCGTCAAGCTGACGCTCGGCAATGGCCAGACATTGCGCGCCTATAGCCGCGTCGCGGTCGAGGCTGGCGAGACGGTGCGCGTGGTCATCCGCGCGGGCTGGCGGCTTTGATGGGTCGAGAGTCGGCGTCTGCAATGATCGCAATTGAAGCTCGGCAATACAGGTTGAAAATTGGCCGAATCTTCTTTCGAATCACCATAAAGTTGAATAATTCTTCGTGCGTTAATCCATCATTGAGGGACATATTCATATGCCAATTTCAGTAAAGCGTATTCGATCCGTTTTCGTGCTTTCGGCGGTTCTTTTGGGCGCAGCAAGCGTTCTCCAGGGATGCCCGTCTTTGGAGCGGGGCGAACGAACCCAGACCTTTAGCCCAAATGATTTATACCGCGGTTCGAGCAACAGGAGCTCGTCGAGCAGTCCTGATGGCGGTCACAGCCAACCTCACGATAACGCCACCTCAAGCCCGCCCAGCCATATCTAGGCGCAGACGGCACCTGTCATCATATTTCTCGGCTTGCGGTCTTTCCCTGCGGCGATTGCCGGTTAAGGTACTGCCCGCAACCGGACTCATTCCATGTCGCTTCGCCTCGCCACCTTCAACGTCGAAAACCTGCTGACCCGTTTCGATTTCACCGGCTTCCGCAACCAGCTGCGCCAGGACCGTGTCATCAAGCTTTTCGAGGTCAATAGCGAGGGCGTCTACCAGCAGCTCGAGCAGGCGCGCGTGATCGCGGCGACCGACGACACCAGGCAGATGACGGCGCTGGCGATTGCAGATGCGGATGCCGATATTCTCTGCCTGCAGGAAATCGACAATATGGCCGCCCTGCATGCCTTCGAATACGGTTATCTCTTCCGCATGGTCGGAAACGGCTACCGGCAGAAATTCCTGGTGGAAGGCAATGACAGCCGCGGCATCGATGTCGCCGTCCTGATGCGCGAGGAAACGCGCGACGGCCAAAAGATCGAGCTTCGGGATATCAGAAGCCATGCGATGACGACCTATCGCGATTTCGATCTCTTCGACGAGGAACTGGCGCTCACCAGCCGCATCGACGACAAGATCTTCAAGCGCGATTGCCTGGAGCTCGATCTCCTGATCGGCGGCCGGCCGCTTTCGCTCTATGTCGTGCATTTCAAATCGATGGGCAATCCGCGCGACGGGCTCGACGGGCGCCAGTCGACCATGCCGATCCGCCGGGCCGAGGCGCGGGCCGTGCGCCGCATCATCGAGGATCGCTTCGGGGCCGGCCACACAGCCTCGAAGAGCTTCGCCATCTGCGGCGACATGAACGATTATCAGGAGCGCGTCGACGTCATCGGCCGGCGCGGCGCCGGCTATCGTTTCGAACATCAGCAAGAGGCCGAAAGTGCGCTTGACGTCTTCAGCCGCGACGGCTTTGCCGAAAACGTCGTGCGCCGCCGCGAGGCCCTCGACCGCTGGACGCTCTATCACTCTCGCGGGCCGCAGGAGCAGTGGCTCTGCCAGCTCGACTATCTCTGGCTTTCGCCGGCACTCGCCGCCCATAATGCCGGCCGCCTGCCTGAAATCATCCGCAGCGGCCAGCCCTATCGCACCATCTTCCCGCCGGGGCAGGAGGTGGAGCGTTATCCCCGCACCGGTTGGGACCGGCCGAAGGCCTCCGACCATTGCCCCGTCGTCATGACACTGGATCTCCCCTGAAAGCGACCATGAAAACCAATTTGAGCTTGAATATTCCGGGCACCGATTTTTCCGACGATTTCGCCGGCTGGCCGCCCGAGAGCACCGTCTTCCCGATCGCCGGCGTCGATCTCCGCGTCCTGCCCGGCACGCATCCTTTCGTCGCCGCCGAGGAGACTGACATCCGCGAGAACTGGGCGAAGGAGAAGGCCGCCAATCCGGCATTGTTCGACGGGCGCCTGGTGTTCCAGCAGCGGCTGTCGCTCAGCCGGGAGGGGATTTCCGGAGAGGGTTACGTCACTCCGTTTTCCGCCTTCATGTACTGGCGCCGCCAGCCGCAGCGCCAGGGCGGCATCCACATCTTCGCCTATCCCGTGCTGGAAAGCGCCGACGGCGCGCTTGTGGCGATCCGCATGGGCGCGCACACGGCCAATGCCGGCCAGGTCTATTTCGCCGCCGGCTCGCTGGAGGCGGAGGACATCGTCGACGGGCGCTGCGACATCGAGGCCAACATGCGCCGCGAGGTCCACGAGGAGACCGGCCTCGATCTTTCCGATGCCGTGGCGGGGCAGGGGCTCTATGCCAGCCACGCCAACCGCACGGTGACGCTGATGCGCCTCTTCCGCTTCGACCTGACGGCGGACGAGATGGTGAAGCGGATCGAGGCCCACATGCTGGTCGCCGAAGACAAGGAAATCGCCGGTGCCGTGGCGATCCGCTCGGCCGATCACGCGGCCTATCCGTATAACCGGGCGATGCTGCCGGTGATTGATTGGTATTTTGGGAATAAGGGCATGTAGGGTGCGGCCATCGGAGGCGGGTGGGTTAGCACCGGCATGCCGTGCGGCACCCCCCTCTCCCCCTTCCGCTGACACGCTCTTCGAGCGCTCCCCGAAAAACAAAAAATCGATTTTCATTAAGCATCACGCACAAATTCAAGACCGCCGGCGCCTCCCGCCGGACATGCGTTGTTGTTACTGGACTTAGCGCCTTGCACTCGGCCGCTCGGTCGGGCAGGTTGACGGCGCGATGATCGATTCAAGGAGGCCGATGTGGCGCGAAGCTACAGCGTCTATGACGTGTTCACCGATCGAAAGCTTGCCGGCAATCCGCTGGCGGTGATCTTCGACGGAGACGATCTCAGCGACGAGGCGATGCAGGCGATTACCCGGGAGATCAATCTCTCGGAGACGGTTTTCGTGCAGCCTTCGAGCAATCCCGCCTATGCGGCCAGGATCAGGATTTTCACGCCGGGGCGCGAATTGCCGTTTGCCGGCCATCCGACGGTCGGCACGGCGATTGCGCTCGCCGAACGCACGCATGGCGACGTCAACCGCGATCTCGTCACCGTCATCGAGGAAAATGTCGGGCCGGTGCGCTGCGCCGTGCGGCTCAGGGAAGGCGAGGCTAGCTTTGCCGAATTCGATCTGCCGCGCAAATCGCAGCAGGCCGTCATGCCGCTCGACAAGCTCGGCATGGCCGACGCGCTGTCGCTGAAGGTGACGGAGATCGGCTTCGAAAATCACGTGCCCTCGGTCTGGACCGCCGGCGTGCCCTTCCTGCTCATTCCGGTGCATGATGTCGGCGCCGCGCAGCGGGTCGATTTCGATCCGCAGCTCTGGGAAAAGATCGTGCCCTTCGTCGACGGCGCGCTCGCCTCGGCCTATGTCTATTGCCGCGGCGGCGTCAACCACGTGGCGAAGTTCCATGCGCGCATGTTCGCAAGCGGCATGGGCATCGTCGAGGACCCGGCGACCGGCGCGGCCGCGGCCGCACTCTCCGGCGCCATCCACCATTTCGACCGGCTGACGGACGGGCACCACCCGATCATGATCGAGCAGGGCGTCGAGATGGACCGGCCGTCCTTCATCCACCTGCATATCGATGTCGACGGCGGGGTGATCTCCAACGCCCGGATCGGCGGCCAGGCGGTGCGGCTGGCAAGCGGCACGCTCGACCTTTGATTTGATGGAACGTGCTTAGCGCATCCGTCAGGCCAAGCACGCTCTATCACTTTGAATCGGCGCATAATCCTTTCCGAAAACCGGTTCCGGTTTTGGGGCTCATGCGCCGCATTTCACCCATCCGCAAAAATCTTTGAGATTAACCAAAGAATTTTCGCCGATGCGCTGGACAAGCCTGCCGATCCTGTTTATACGCCCCGTCACACCGCGCAGCCAAGCGCGAACGGGTGATTAGCTCAGTTGGTAGAGCAGCTGACTCTTAATCAGCGGGTCGTAGGTTCGAGCCCTACATCACCCACCATTCTTCCTGAAATCATTGATATATTTTGGTTCAGGCCGGATTTTCCGGCCTGTTGGAAATTGCTCCGGAAACGGGCGATGTGATTGACACTGGTCGCATCGCGCTGCGCGCTCTATCTCCCTCTCTCAAACGGGGAGTTCCATGAAAAGCGTCATCGTTGCCGTCGCCTTGTCGCTGCTGCCATTACCGGCTTTTGCCGCCGGGGTGATGGAAGTCAAAGCGAACGCATATAGCTGCGGCGAGATTGCGCAGATCATCCGTCAGAATAAGAAGGTCTTCGTTCGCGTCGGGTTCGGCGGGCGCAGCTTTCGTTATCCGCCGGCGCAATGCGGCCCGGGCGACAAGCGCAGTACGGGCAGTTTTCGCGATGCTGGGGGAAAGCAGTGCGTTCTCGATTACGCCTGTGTCTACGACCCGGCGTCGCTCTATAATTTCCCCTGATGCACTGCGCGTTGAAGCTGATGCCGCTTTGAATCCTGCGGTTGAAAATTTCTATTTTGGCGTCTTGACTCCTCGGTGATTTGGAACAAAATAAGAACATACTTGATGAGGAACGAATGACCTAAATATACCGGGGGATTAGGGAAATCGTGGGCGAGGCGGCTATCGGGTCGTTCCCGCGCCGGCCGTAGCCGCGATGCCTGACATCGGTCTCTCATATCAGGAGTTGTGTATGAAATGCGTCGTTATGGTTCTTGCGTTGCTGCTGCCGTCGGCAGTCCTTGCCGCCGAGACCGTGGAGGTCAATGCCAGGGACCACAGCTGCGCGGAGCTCAGGCGCGTCATCCAGCAGGAGAAGCGGGTGTTCGTGCGCATGGGCTTCGGCGGCCGCAGCTTCCGCTATCCGCCGGCGAGATGCAATCTGGGGGACAAGTACGACACGGCAAGGGTGAGAGATGCAGACGGCAAGATCTGCATCCTCGACCATGAGTGCGTCTACGACCCTCAGTCCTTCTATAACAGAATTCCCAATTAGAGCATGTCGCGCAAAAGTGTGCGGCGGTTGTCTAATCGCATTGCCTTAGTCAAGGCTGTTTTGTCATCAGGCATCGACGCCGCTTTTGGGGACGGCGTAGCGAGGTGGATTCGAATGTTTGGGCGATGTTGTCTTCAAAGCTGTCCAGCGCCGGGAGCAGGGTTGTCTGCGCGGTCGGCACACGGCCGCCGCATGATGGGTCTTCGCAGGCAGGACCTTCCTATGTTTTGCGCGCAGTCTCGATGAGCTGCAGCCGCGACAGCGGAATGATCCGACCCACGCCCGCAGCTGGGACGCTCAGGGCCTCAAATGAGGTTTGACGCGCTGAGGGAGGGGGCCGACA
>NZ_JARWKX010000041.1:0-37566 GCF_047445895.1 Rhizobium sp. BR 249
CCCTGCCTTGCATACGAACCAGGTTGTTCCAGCAACCATTCGGGCCACGATGAGGAGCCGATCGCGATCCTGCTTCTCCCCAACCCTAAAGGTTCTGGTGGCTGCGATCCGACAATCGGCGCGCCTTTGGCCGGGCGGCCGCCCGGCCAAAGGCAGTCACCTTATACAACATCTCTTATGCAAGGTGGCCCGAAGGGTCGGATGAGGGGGCCGCACGGCACAACCATCCCTCATCACGATGCACCACGCATTCCATCCGCCGCAGCGAAATGCGCCAGCTGGTCGGCATGCGCCTTTGCGAAGGCCGGGCGGGCGGTGGCGCGGGTGACGTAGTCGAGGCTGGCGGGATATTCGGCGAGCCCGCCGAACCGGTCGATGACACGCAGCACGTCGGCCATCAAAATATCGGCGACGGAGAAGCTGCCGGCCAGCCACTCGCGCTTTGCCAGCACCGGCTCCATGTGCTTCAACCGGGCCTTGAGCCAGCCGTCGAAAAACGTCCACTCCGGCCTGTCGCCGCTGTTGCCGGTAAATATCAGCAGCGCCCAGGGCTGGCTCACCGCCTCGACCGAATTCAGTGCCGCAAACAGCCATTTCACCGCCTCGGCCCGGTCGCGCGGCTCGGCCGGCAGCAGCGTCTCGCTGCGCTCGCCGAGATGCAAGAGGATCGCCCCGCTCTCGAAAATCGAAAGATCGCCATCGGTCAGCCACGGCACCTGGCCGAAAGGCTGATGGGCGAAATGCTCCGGCTTGCGATCCGCGAAGGGCACGCTCGCGACGCGATAAGGCAMCCCCGCCTCTTCAAGCGCCCAGCGCACACGCAGGTCCCGCACATTGCCGCGCGGCGGCTCGGGAACCCAATCGAAGGTAGTCAATACAAGCTCGCCCATCCGGCATCTCCCTGTCTGGCGTCTGTCCCAAGGACGGGCTGGAAAGGCCTCTCCCGACACCGGCACGCAGATTTTTCGCCGCCGGCAGTCTGGATTGCGATGCGAGGGATATCAATGTCAGGGCACCCCGCTTCGAGGCTTCTGACAGACACCACCTTTCCTCATTCCTGTGCCTGTCACAGGAATCCAGCCACCGCGCGTCTGCGCGGTGAATGACTTAATTCGAATTTGAAAAGAGTCTCTCACGCCCAAGGACTTGAGCGCGCTGGATTCCTGTGACATCCCTCGGGCGAAGCCCTGAGGACACAGGAATGAGGGAGTTCGGAGCCAGCGTGCGCACCCATGGCCGTACTTCCGCCAGTCGCGGCAATCTCCAACCTCCTCATCCTGAGGTGCGGAGCCCGCAGGGCGGAGCCTCGAAGGACACGCGCAGACGTCGCTCCTTGCAAATGTAATCTCGCCATCGACGCCGGCTTAATGCAATCCCGACCGCGGGAAAATCAAGCCCGAAACCGCAAATTCCGCCGCGTCAGCTGGCTGACCGAGGTGCAGCCCATCAGCTTCATGCCGCGCTCGATCTCCGTGCGCATCGTCTCCAGCGCGCGTTCGACGCCGGGCTGGCCGGCGGCGGCGAGCGGGAAGAGATAGTAGCGGCCGAGGCCGACGGCCTTTGCGCCGAGCGACAGGGCCTTCAGAACATGCGTTCCCCGCTGCACGCCGCCATCCATCATCACGTCGATCCGGTCGCCGACGGCATCGACGATTTCGGCGAGCTGGTCGAAGGCGCTGCGCGAGCCGTCGAGCTGGCGCCCGCCATGGTTGGAAAGCACGATGCCGGTGCAGCCGATTTCGACCGCGCGCTTGGCATCTTCCACCGACATGATGCCCTTCAGGCAGAATTGCCCGCCCCAGGCCTGCACCATGTCCGCCACGTCGTTCCATGACATGGAGGGGTCGAGCATTTCGGTGAAATAGCGGCTGATCGACAGCGCGCCGCCATCCATCTTCACGTGGCTTTCGAGCTGCGGCAGGGCGAAGCGCTCATGCGTCAGCCAGCCGATCGCCCAGGAGGGCTTGATCGCGAATTGCGTCATGCCGGCGAGATTGAGCTTGAAGGGAATGGAAAAACCGGTGCGCTTGTCGCGCTCGCGGTTGCCGCCGGTGATGCTGTCGACCGTCAGCATCATCGCCTGTACGCCCGCCGTCTTCGCCCGCGCCATCATCTCGCGGTTCAACCCGCGGTCCTTGTGGAAATAGAACTGATAGACCTGCGGCCCGCTGCTGATCTGCCGCGCCTCCTCCAGGCTGATCGTGCCGAGCGAGGAAACGCCGAACATCGTGCCGTACTTCGCCGCAGCCGCCGCCACCGCCCGCTCCCCCTGATGGTGGAAAAGCCGCTGCAGCGCCGTCGGCGAGCAATAGACCGGCATGGCAAGCTTCTGCCCCATGACAGTCACCGACATGTCGACATCGGCCACGCCTCTGAGAACATCGGGCACCAGATCGCAATTCTCGAAGGCCGCCGTATTGCGCCGATACGTCACCTCGTCATCGGCCGCGCCATCGATATAGTCGAAGATCGGCCCGGGAAGACGCTGCTTGGCCATGCGCCGGAAATCGTGGAAATTATAGCAGTCTGTAAGGCGCATCTCTTTGCTCGACCCCTCTTGTTTTCGGGCCGCAACCTAATGCACGATTCCAAATCTTGCCAAGGCTTCATTATAGGATTTGCGACCTCTCGGGCGGGATATTCTCTGCGGCAGCTGGTTGTGAAGATTGGAGATGGACAACAGCAGTGTTCTCCGGCCTGTCTTACGGCGCGGCATCCTCCACCCTCCCTCATCCTGAAGCGCGCAGGCCGGAGCCTCGAAGGACACGCTCCGACGCCGCTCCTTGCATTCACCAACCATCAGTGCGCCCGCCTCGCCCTTCGAGGCCCCTTGCGGGGCACCTCAGGGTGAGGCTCTCTTGAGCGCCGGCGCGACCTAAAACATATCCCGCCCATCACTGCGCGGATCGCCCTCCACCCGATGCGGCTCATAGAGGCCGGCGCGCGCCTTGCGCCGCCACGGCCGGGAGAGATCGCCGGGATTGTCGTCGATATCGGCAAGCGCTATCGCGGGCATTCCATTCGCCAGGCATTGCGCAGCCCACCGGCCGCCGGGGGCGACGATGCCGGAAGCGGCCGGCTGGCCTTCCGATCCGGGATAGGTCAGCATCGAGAAGCTCACCCAGTAGCTGTTGGTCGCCGCATGCCCCTGCGCCTCGGCGGCGAAGGATGGCTCGCTGACAGGCGACCCGCCGGTGGTCGAAAACAGCACGCAATGGACGTCCAGCCGCTCATATTCCGCGAAGATCTCCGGATAGTGGCACTCCATGCCGAGCGAGCAGCCGAAGCGGATGCCGTCGACCTCGAAGGTGACGGGGATCGAGCCCGGCGTGTACATGAAGGAAATCTTGGTGTTGGAGAGCAGCCGCTCGTCGTAGCGCGTCACCAGCGCGCCGCGATCGGAGACGACATAGAGGCTGTTGTGCGGGCGGTGCGGCTCGGTCAGCCGGTGCACCGATCCAAAGACGACCCACAATCCGAGTTCACGAGCGAGGCTGCGCGTCACATCGAGCTCCTCACGCAGCACGTCCCATTCGAACCGGCGCCAGTCGGACGGCCCGATCTCCCTCGGGCCGATCGCCGACATGATGCGCTTGTTCGGCGCTGAGGTCGCCCCTTCCGGGAAGTGCACGAGCCGGGCACCCGCCTCCCGCGCCTGCCGCATCAGCCCACGCATCTCCCGCCCGCTTTCGCGGAGCCCGGCAATATCGCGCGGATCGTCGTAACACCTGGTCTGCGCCACCGCCAGACGCAGCCGCCTGACCTGCGGGATTTCGTCTTTCGCAGACGTACGGCGCATATGCATGAGAGCCGTCGTGTAGGACTCGCCCGTCTTGGCGGCGCGTGCGCGCACGCGGCGTTTGAGGTTTCCGTTTTCGGTCATGTCTCGGCCTTTCCAGTCTCGGACGGCATTCCCCGGCAAGCGCACCCGAAACCTCAGGGCTGAGGTTGACGACCCGAGACGGAAAGTCCCTTTGCCTCCTGATGAAAGACCCTGCCGGGGAGGATCGAAAGGAGGTTCGGCGGAAGGCCACGCCAAGCAAAAACATGCCGCCCTCGCCCCGATTCGTCAATTCCGGCGTATGGCCGGCCGCGGCCCCATGCGCCAAGGCTCAATGCTGTCCCACAGGATGACCATCACCAGCATCGCCAGACGTTTCAACCCGCCGCAGCCCTTCCCTCGGCGCGATCATGTGCGGCAGCTTGATCGCCGACGCCAGGCCGAGCCTCGCCAGCAGGCGGATGAAATGCCAGCCGAGATCCATCTGCCCCGGCTCGATGCCGAGCCTGGCCGATTCCGGAAAGGCGTGATGATTGCCGTGGAAGCTCTCGCCGAAGGTCACGAGCCCGAAACGCGGCAGGTTGTAGCCCTGCACCGCGACATGATCGATGCTCCAGCCCTGATGGCCGCTGCGATGGGCGAAATGGCCGACCAGCCAGTGCCCGGTCAGCGACACCGATACCCGCACCGCAATCCCCCAGACCAGCCACGGGAGCCCGCCGAGCATGAAAAGCGCGAGCGCCAGGGGAAGCTGCTGGCCCATCCAGGTCGCCTCCAGCAAGCGATAGAGGCGGTCGCGCCGCACGCGCTCCTCGATCACGAAACGCGGCGGATGGGTGAGCGCCACGACGCAATGCATCTGCCAGAAGGCATCGACCAGGAAAGACCGGCGATGGGCATAGAGGTCATGGCAATCCCGCTGCCGCTGCGCCCAGTCGCGAATGTCATGCGCGTAGATCATGCCGAAGGGGCCGGCCATGCCGACCAGCGTGCCGAGATAGACGAGAAAATGCTCGATCCAGAGCGGCGTGCGGAACGAGCGGTGGATCAGCAGCCGGTGCATGCCGACGGAATGACCGAGGCAGATGGTGATGGCGGTCAGGAGGATGAAGACGCCAAAGGCGCTCCAGGTAAAGGTCAGCGGCCCGCCGACGATGGCGATCAGTGTCATGGCGGTGATCCAGACCGATTTTGCGGGCGCCCAGGCCACCCTGCCCTTCATCGGGTCGCTGCGGTCGTCGATCATGCGCCCTGTCGAAATGCTGCTCACGGCAAACTCCTTTCCATCGGGCGCATTCTTCGCTTGAATGCCGCCCGTCAATTCATTATTTAAAGAATTACCTAATTACTTTGCACGAACGCGAATAATTAAGCAATGAGCTAATTGCTTAATTTCTTCATGGATCGAGCAGCAGGCCAAGGAGACCGATTTGGAAGACGACGCTTTCGATGACACTGCGGACGGCAGCTCTACCGGCGCCCAGCGCGTATTCCACGCGCTGTCGAGCGCGCCGCGGCGCAAGATCCTCGCCTATCTCTCGGCATCGGGCCTGACCGCCGGCGAAATCGCCGACCGCTTCAGCATGTCGAAGCCCGCCGTTTCGCAGCATCTCTCGGTCCTCGAAGCCGCGGGGCTGATCAAACGCGAGAAACAGGGCCAGTTCGTCCACTATTCCCTGATCGAAAACAATCTCGTCAACGTGCTCAACGGCTTCGTGCAGGAAGTCTGCCCCATCGGCCGGCCGATCAAGAAGGAAAGCCAGGCACGCGCCCGCGCGAAATAGGACGGCGAAA
This sequence comes from Rhizobium sp. BR 249, assembly GCF_047445895.1. NCBI lineage: Bacteria > Pseudomonadati > Pseudomonadota > Alphaproteobacteria > Hyphomicrobiales > Rhizobiaceae > Rhizobium > Rhizobium sp. BR 249. The sequence goes on from NZ_JARWKX010000041.1 coordinate 5,576, forward strand.
CCCACGAAAACAACGAGGTGAAGCCGTCGCCTGAATCAAATTCTCAAGCGGCGCGCTTTTACTGCTCTCGAAACTCGTGTCAGACTGCGCAGGCCGAGAGATCATCGAGGAGCCGGAACCATGCACAAGTACACCGTATCCATCACCCGCGAGATCGAAGCCGACACCGCCGAGGAGGCCGCCCTGCTCATGTATCAGGAGCTTGCGAAGGGACAGGTTCCCGACAGCTACACCGTCATCGACGAGGCGAAGGTGACGGCGGAGCTGAAGCTCGACCGGGAAAAGGCGGATGAATTCGCCAGCATCGACCACACCGCCGATCCGGGCAATTGGTAGGCGGCGGCATGCTGGAATACGACCCGCATTATCCGACGATCCTGCCTGTCGGCATCGCAGTTCCGCTTGTCTTCGCGCTGAACATCCTGATCCCTATCCTGGCCATTTTCGTTGCCCGACGGATGACGCGGCTGAGGTGGCTGCCGCATGCATTCGCGTTCCTGTGGGTGCTGTTCTCGGCATTCACGCTAGCCACTCTGGCGCTGCCGGCGATGGCGCCGGGTGAAGAGCCCGGTCCTGGCAATGGGTTCCTTCTGCTTCCCGTCTTGGGCGAAACGCCGATCGTGCTCATCGTCTACGCCCTCATTCTGCTTTTCCCGCGCTTGCATGGTTCAGCAACTCCGCAAGACAGATCCGCGACATTTCGATGAGCCGCATTCCTATGCGGCATCGTGCATCGGAGGCGGCAACCGGCTTTGCGCCAACCCCGAACTGCGCTAATCGCGAGATCCAAGCTCCTCACCGCAAGGAAACAACGTGACCTTCCCTGTCAAAATCGCCGTCGCCGGCATCAACGGCCGCATGGGCCGCGCCATCCTGCCGCTGCTGCAGGCCGATCCGGGATTTGCCTTCATCGGCGGCATCGGGCGTCCGGGCGCGAAGGGCGAAGGGCTGATCGACCGTTCGGCAGCGATCGAGGCAGCCGATGTGATCCTGGATTTCACCACCGGCGCCGCCGCCGCCGAGCTTGCCGGGCTCTCGGCCGCGGCCGGCGGGCCGGCGCTGGTGATCGGCGCGACCGGGTTCGAGCCGGATGAGCTCAAGCGGATCGCCGACGCCGCCCGCCACATTCCCATCCTGCGCTCCGGCAATTTCTCCATCGGCCTCAACATGCTGCTCGGCCTCGTTTCCCAGGCGGCGCGCGCCCTTCCCGCAAACGCCTGGGACATCGAAATCCTCGAAGCGCACCACAACAGGAAGATCGACGCCCCGTCCGGCACGGCGCTGATGCTCGGGCAAGCCGCTGCCGCGGGCCGTGGAACCAGCCTCGAATCCGTCGAGCGCCGAAGCCGCGACGGCATCACCGGCGAACGCCCGCCCGGCGAAATCGGCTTCGCCGTCCTGCGCGCCGGCGGCATCGTCGGCGAACACAGCGTACTCTTCGCCGCCGCCGAGGAAGTCGTCACCCTCTCGCACTCCGCCCTCGACCGCGCCATGTTCGCCCGCGGCGCACTCGCCGCCGCCCGCTGGATCACAGGCCGCGCTCCGGGCGAATACGACATGCAGGACGTTTTGGGGTTGGCGGCTGCCTTATGAAAACAATGAGTTGAGGGGCTTGGCGGAATCAAAACCTGAGCAGACACGGCTATGACATCGACAGGGGCGGAGCCGGCAGGACCGCAACCTCCCGTTCAGAGGAGTCTTGCGATCCCCACTGTCCGTAACAGCCTCACCTCACCCGCCGCGCCATCATCACATCGTCGATCTCCCGGCCGTCCTCCAGCACACCGCCCGGAATCCTGCCGATCTCGGCGAAACCCTGGCGCTGGTAAAACCGCATCGCCGCCGGGTTTTCGGTAAGCGGTGTGCCGCTCTCACTTTTACAGTAATCGCGGCTTTGATGGACGCTGTAACTATAGCCGTTTGCAGGCTTCGCGATTTGATCGTATCAACAACCTCACGTAGGTGGGTTGGATAGTTGGGAGTCATGATGACAGCGCCATACTATGATCTTGGCTCGCTCGATGACTGGCTTCTTAAACAAGGGCTTGAGCAGTCAGAGCGCGGGATTTCGATTGAAGACGAGCTTATTCCGGGGACGGTCGAGCGGTTGGGGCTGCCTTATGTCTATCTTTACGCTACGGTTATTTTTGACGGCGAAGTTGCCAATGGCGGCCTTCCTCAGTTCTTCGAGGACTCATCCGGCGCTTTGGCTCCTATTGTTCGGGATGCGTTGCAGGCAATGGAACTGCTCCACTACGCGACCATCATGACGCAACTGATCAACGCCTTTGGGCCGGAATATCCTCGCAATCAGTGGGTTCGAGTAGATAAGATAGACTCAGACACTTCTGTCCAGGAAATGCTGGATCGCGGCTATCATGCCATTGATGTCTGGAGCCGGGAGTTCATCCTCGCACGCGACAATTACGCCAGAAAAAATGAATTATTGAAATGAGAAACCGCGTCCAGAATGGCTCTTTTGAGCCTAATGCGTTGCAGGCGAACTGTTAGGAAGGCAGGATAATTCCACGGCAGAAGCTCGTCGATCTGGCTCTGTTTGTGCCCGTTGACGATGGCGGTGAGCGTGGCTGTCAGATAGGCCTGTGGTTCGACGACATTGAGTTTGCAGGTCTCAATGAGCGAGGCAATGGTCGCCCAGTTCTCTGCGCCCGCGTCATGCCCTGCAAAGAGTGCGTTCTTCCGATTGACGGCAACCGGTCGGATGGTCCGCTCGACGCTGTTGTTGTCAATCTCGATGCGCCCATCGGTCAGGAAGAGCTTCAGACCGTCCCAGTATTTGGCGATGTATGCCAAGGCCTCCGCCAAGTGGGAACTTGGCCGTGACACGAGCACGGTGATGGACGAGCCATGCCTGCATGTCGGTGATCAGTTGGGCAGATCGTTCCTGCCGTCCAGCAAGGCGAGCCTCCGGATGAAGGCCGCGCAATTCGGCCTCGATCCGATCCGGATGTCCAGGCCGACACGCTCAGGTGCGATCAGTCTGTTGTATCCGGCATAGCCGTCGACCTGGAGGATGCCGGAGAAGCCCTGCAATATGCGTTCGGCATGAATGCCCCCGCGACCGGGAGCGTAGGTGAAGGCGACGCCCGGCGGAGCGCCACCGCTCCATGGTCGGTCATCCCGCGCGAGCGCCCAGAAGCACCCGGTCTTGGTTTTGCGCGAGCCGGGATTAAGCATCGGAGCACGGGTCTCGTCCATGAAGAGCTTGGACGAGCGCTTCAGGTCGGCAATCAGCACATCGAAGACGGGAAGCAATTCGAAAGCGGCTCGACCGACCCAGTCGGCGAGCGTGGAGCGGTCCAGGTCGATGCCCTGACGGCTCATAATCTGGGCCTGCCGATAGAGGGGCAAGTGATCGGCATATTTGGAGACCAGCACATGGGCGACTGTTGCTTCCGTCGGCAGCCCTGCCTGGATCAGGCGTGCCAGAGCCGGGGCCTGAAAGACGCCGTCGGTGCAGGCACGGCACGCATATTTGGGACGACGGGTGACAATGACGCGGAACTGCGTCGGAACCACATCCAGCCGCTCTGAGATATCCTCGCCGATGCAATGCAGGCAACCGCCACAGGCACAGACCAGACTTTCCGGCTCGGATGCGGCGGGGCGCGAACGAGGGTGGAAACCGCTGCTCCAAACTCCCTCATCCCCTTCCTCGGGTTAACCCGAGGGATATCACAGGGATCCAGCGCGCCCAAGTCTTTGGGCGCAGAAGACTCCCGTTTCCGGCAAGAGTCATTCACGGCGCAGACGCGCCGTGGCTGGATTCCTGTGACAGGCACAGGAATGAGGGAGGAGATGTGGCGCTCGTCAAAGGTGCCCAAAGGACGGCACCACATCCCCATCACTGCGCCGGCGTTCCCACCCGGCCGCCCTTGCGGACGGTCGGCTCGCCGGTTGGGCGGAGATCCCATTGGTCGGTGCGGACGGCTGGTTCCTGGGTTGGCTGCCGGTCGCTCGTCCCCGGCGCCGGTTCGCGGGTCGAGCGCACGATCAGGTCATCCGGCTGCCCGGCCGGATCGAAGGCCGTCTGGTCGCTTGGCCTCTCCACGTTGAACGGCGCGATCTGGCGGATGACGACGAGAAGAACTATCCCGACGACCATGCACACCAGAGCGTAGAGAATGAAATATTTCAGTGCATATCCCTCGCCGATTGGCAGAGCGGCCTTGACAGCAGCGCGAATGATATTTCGCCCATCATTGATGGATACTTTAAAATAAGGCAATAGATTTTAACGAAAGCTGATGAATTTCAGAAATAGACAGAAGAGATTGCATCGTTATTGGAGAATTTACCAAGCACCTCGCGCAATGCTCGATTTTTCTTCAGAGAGAATCCCGCTCAGCCTCGCCTGTAGCGCGCCCGAAAGTCGCGCGGGCTACAGCCCTCGCGCGCGTGAAAGACCCGCGAGAAATAGAACGGATCGTCGATGCCGACCATGGCGGCGACCATTTCGATCCTCTCATCGGTGGTGACGAGCAACTGCTTGGCATGGTCCATGCGCACCCGCAGCTGGAAGGCCTTGGGCGGCAGGCCCGTTTCGGCGATGAATTTCCGCCGCAGCGTGGCGGGCGACATGCCGTGCCCGGCGGCAAAAGCCGCAAGGTCGAGCGGCTGCAGCGCGCTCTCCCGCAGCGTCTCGACGAGATCGCCGGCCGCCGCCTCGCCTTCCCGCCCCGCAGCGGCACCCGCCTGGCGCGCGGCGGCGATCACGATGCGATGCAGCAGAGATGCCGCCGAGGCCCGGCCGAGATAGGTATCGTCGATGAGATCGGCATGAAGCTGCCCGAAGAGCCGCGTCATCTCCTCGATATGGCGCAGCGCCACGAGCGGATGGCGCTCGGCCATCAGCCGCATCCGCACGAAATCCCGCGTGAACGAGCCTTCGAACAGCGCCCAGCACTCATCCCAGCCGGCCTCGTCAGGCCCGTAGGAATGCAGCCGGTTCGGAAACAGCCAGAAGAGCGCCGGCCCCTCCACGCGCTGGCGCCCGCCCGCGGCGGTTTCGAGAAAGCCCTGCCCGCGTTCCACCAGCACCACCGCGAAACTCGGCAATTTCCGGTCCTTCACCGCATGGCGCGCATGCTGCCTGCCGCTGCCGGTCACGGCAAGCCCGCCGGCCGCGGCAAGGGAAGATCGATAGATGGCCTCGGCTTGCCTCATGAGCGAAAAGTCCAGCTGCAACTTTCCTCCATGGCGATCGGCACGCGTGACGGGCTAATTGGAGGCAGGTGAAGTCAAGCCAGGGATGGATGAAATGTCAATTGCCGCGACCGCCGCCGAGACGAAAACGCCGCTCGCAGCCCATGGCAAGACGATCCCCGCCGAAAGGCTCGGTCAGCTCACGCCGACCGATCCCGCCATCGGCATCGAGGCCGTCCGCCGCCGCTACGAGGAGGATGGCTACGTCTGGCTGAAGGACCTGCTGCCGCGCGCCGACGTGATCGATTTCCGCCGCTGGGTCTTCGCCCGCCTCGCCGAAACCGGCCTGCTCGCACCTGACCACGATTTCGCCCTCGGCATCGCCGCCGCCGAGGGCGTCGACTGGAACCTCGCCAATCGCCGGCTGATGTCGCTCGTCCGCTCGGCCGCCTATGAAGGCTTCTGCGCCCAGCCGCCGCTCGTGCGCTTCATGGATGCCTTTCTCGATGGCATTTCCTATCTCCATAAGCGCAAGCTGATGCGTTACGTCCAGCCCGGCACGGCGGTGGCGACGCCCGCCCATTACGACCTCGTCTACCTCCGCGGTGGCACCAGCCGGCTGGTGACGGCCTGGATCCCGATCGGCGATACCCCCGCCGAAATGGGCGGCCTCGTCTATCTCGAAGGCTCGCATGCGCTCGGCCGCGGCATGGAGGCCGAATTCCGCGCCCGCAGCGGCGATCTCTCGCCGGAAGAGCGGATCAGCGCCTATAACAGCCACATGGCCGAAGGCGGCTGGATCTCCAAGGATCTGCCCGACATGGCCAAGCGCTTCGACACCCGCTGGCTCGCCGCCGATTACGAAGCCGGCGACGTCGTGCTGCACTCCCCCTACATGATCCACGCCGCCACCACCAACGAAGACCGCGCCCGGCGGCTGCGCCTCTCCACCGACATCCGCTACCAGAACGTCGACGACGAAATCGACGCCCGCTGGAGCAACCACTGGAGCCTGGGGGATATGCTGTAGGCCCGGGATCGATCCTTTCGCAGCCGAGACAGCGCCTGCGATATCGGCTAGACTACCGCCGCCGGCAGCTTGCTTGGAGGCGATCCCTAGGGATCGGCGAGCGCTCGGCTGAGGGGGACCCCGCATGTCGGCAATCGCATCTTTGTTTCAGGAAGCCGCCCGGCTTGCGGCCGGGTTTCGTGAGCGCACGCCGGCGCGCCATGTGCCCCGGCACGATTATGCCGCTTCGCTTGCCGCCTTCGACGAGCCGCTGCCGGCAGCCGGCGCTGACATGACCGATGTCATCAGGCAGCTCGCCGCGGATGCCGAGCCCGGCCTGCATTTCATGACCGGCCCGCGCTTCTTCGGCTGGGTCATCGGCGGCTCGCATCCGGTCGGCGTCGCGGCCGATTTCCTGACCAGCGCCTGGGGCCAGAATGCCGGAAACCACGTCGCCGCCCCGGCCGCCTCCGCCGTCGAAGCCGTCTCGGCGAGATGGCTTCTCGATATATTGAAGCTGCCGGCCGAAAGCTCGGTCGGCTTCGTCACGGGGGCGACCGTCGCCAACTTCACCTGCCTTGCCGCCGCCCGCGGCGAGGTGCTGCGCAAGGCCGGCTGGGATGCCGATGCCAAGGGCCTGTTCGGCGCGCCGGAGATTACCGTGCTGATCGGCGACGACGCGCACACGACCGTCTTTTCCGCACTGCAATTCCTCGGCCTCGGCCACGACCGCGTGCTGCGCCTGCCGGCCGACCCGATGGGCCGGATCGACCCATCCGCCCTGCCCGCCGCGCTTGCATCCGTCACCGGCCCCTGCATCGCCATCCTCCAGGCCGGGCAGATCAATACCGGCGGCTTCGACGATTTTCTCCGCATCATTCCGGCGCTCAAGGAAAAAGGCGCCTGGGTGCATGTCGACGGCGCCTTCGGCCTCTGGGCGCAGGCATCGGAGAAATTCAGCCATTTGAGCCGCGGCGTCGAGGCGGCCGACAGCTGGGCGACCGACGGCCACAAATGGCTGCAGACGCCCTATGACTGTGGCTATGCGATCGTGCGCCACGAGCTCGCCCACCGCCGCGCCATGACGATCGCCGCGAGCTACCTGCCGCTGGCAACCGAGGGCGAGCGCGACCCCTCCCATTACGTGCCGGAGCTTTCCCGGCGCGCCCGGGGCTTTGCCACCTGGGCGATGCTGAAACATCTCGGCCGCGACGGCATCGCCGCCCTCATCGACCAGTGCTGCGCCTCCGCCCGCCTGCTGGCCGAGCATCTCCAGCGCGAACCCGGCATCACCATCTTGAACGAGATCACGCTGAACCAGCTCATCCTCCGCTTCGCCACCGACCGCCCGGACGATGAAAGCGACGCGATCACCCGCAAGACCATCGCAAAGATCTGCGAAGACGCCACCCTCTTCGCCGGCGGCGCCAAATGGCGCGGCCGCGACGTCCTGCGCCTCTCCGTCACCAACTTCCAGACGAATGCCGATGAGGCCCGGTTGGCGGCGGACAGCATTGTCGCGGCTTTCAGGAGCGTCGGCCGCGGCTGACGTTCTTCCATGCGTGACATCGACTCTTGGCACTCCCCCGAGTAAAGCTACCGTCCTCTCTTCAAGATTGAGGGATTTCAGCCTGCAGTCCCTCGCCTCGCTCCACGCTCCAACGGTTTTCCAATGTCACGATATCTGCTGGCAATTGCCGCTCTTCTCGTCCTGACCCCGGCCTTTGCTCATGCCAGCGAGGCGCGCGGAAAGGCCCCTCGCCTCGCGACCGATAACTGTTCGGAAGTCGGCAGCATGATCGTCGCGCAGGTGCCGTCCGGCCCAACATATGGAGCCACTCATCTCAGATGCGGCCCGCAACAGGTCCTGAGGCTCGAGCGTCAGACGGGCCGCGATGGGGTCAATCCCATCTGGACCCCGGTCGATCAAATCGCCGTTACGATGCCCACACCCCGCCACGAAATCCTTGGGCCGGGATATTGCTCCTCCAGCCAATTTCCTGACGATGCCACCATCATTGCGCTCGGCACGATGGCGGAACAACCGGACGGCTCTTATGGATCGGAGAATGTGGTCAAAGCCTGGAGGTTCGACATCAAGCGCGAACGGCTGGCCGCCATCCCCGTTAACGGCGTTCTCTGCGCGGTGGACGGGGGCGATTGACGGTCCGGGCGGCTCCGTCAGGAACTCCGCGCTCCAACGAAAACGCCGACAGCCCGCCGGGCCGCTTATTGCAGCACGTCCAGCCCCTTGCGCTCGACCAGATCGAGGATCTTGACGGCGGTGCCGCTCGGCTTTTTCGTTCCCTGCTCCCAGGCCGCCACGGTGATCGTCTTGACGTTGAGGAACTGCGCAAACACGGCTTGGCTCACCTTATTTGCGTTGCGGATCTTCTTGATCTCCTCGGGCGTGTAATGGCGAAGCGGCGGCAGGCAAAGCGCGTCGAACTCCTTCATCGTCACATCGTCGACAAAGCCCGCTTCATGCAGCCGCTGAGCGGATTTGTGAACATTCCTAAGTATCCTGCTCATCGCACCTGATCTCCAGTATCTGCTTTTCCGCAATCATCCGAGCAAACGTCGGCAGCATGTTCGAACCTATCAGTTTACGCCGATGATTGCGTCAGTTGCTCTACCGATGCGCAGCTTCCGGCAATACCGGCAGAAAGTTTAGCAGGAACGCTTCCCCAAGCTCCCTCATTCCTGTGCTCGTCACAGGAATCCAGCCACGGCGCGTCCGCGCCGTGAATGAATCAATCGTTCGAAAAAAACAGTCTTTCGCGCCCAAGGACTTGGGCGCACTGGATTCCTGTGACATCCCTCGGGCAAAGCCCGAGGAAGGGAATGAGGGAGCTTGGGGAACCGTCGGCGTGAACCTGACGGCAGTGGCGCAAGACCGAGGATGATGGCCAAAGCCCGAGCGACCACGCAGATCGTGTTCGAGAGATATCGAAGACTGGCTCCAAACGAGTGCCGCAAGCGCCAAAGAGGTTTGGAAGGACGTTTTTAAGAGGCACCAACATTTTTAAAAACGCGCAGGAGACCCCCTGCAGATCCTGGCTGCACCCATTTTTTTAAAATGTTGACCTCTCTTAAAAACCTCTTTGTCAATATTAAGCTATTGGATTCATTGGAATCTGGTGGAAGAGAGGTTTTTAAGGGAGCAAATTTCCGGCTTCATCGTCGAACGGCGACGACGGAGCTGGCGCGGTAGCGGGACAGCTGGACCCGGTTGGATTGGTTGCCGCCGAAGAGGTAGACATATTGGCGGCGCTGGTCGAAATGGTCGAACAGGCTCACATGGAAGCGCCGGCCGCTGCGGATCACCACCACGTCGCCGCGCTGGGCGGAGCGGGCGAAGACCGGCTTGCCGAACTTCATCCAGGATCGCGCCATATTGGGATTGTCAGGCGGCTGACGCGACGATCGCTTGGCGATATAGGCCAGGAACGCCCCGCACCAGGAAGTGCGCCTCGGATTGACGCCGAGGAAGGAGATGGAGCGTTCATGCATGCTTTTGTATCGGGACGCCGTGGTGAGCATGTCTGCCTCACAGGGCACGGCAAGCGCCGTGAGGACGATGACGAGAATAACCTTCATGGTTTCCCACCATTGTTTGGAAGATCATGATGATCTCAATTGTGACGAAGAATAAAATGCGGCAGGAAACGTAAAGATGAATCATGGCGCGAATGAGAAGCAATTTATTCGTGTATTTATGGAGATAATCAGGAAACAAAGCTTGCCATGACAGGCTCTGCCGGCCCGGCGGGCAGACGCTGAGCGGACGGGAAAAGCCCGCCGCGCGAGACGTCAGAGGTCTCTTCCTGCCCGACCTATATTTCATGAGGGGCCCTCATAATACTTGAAGGATATCGACAATACATTGCCGCACCGAACCCGGCCGCACTTCGCGATCATTGCTGGGATTTAACTGGCATTTCCGGAGATCTTCCCGCACGCTGGCCTGAACGAAAGGAAGACGGATGAAGAGGCGGACCCTTGTGCTCGGCGGCGCGGCCATCGTCGCATCCTCGGTGGCGGCGGCCGCCCTGGCTGAGGGGGACGCTGTGCACGCATCAATTGCCTTTCGCTTGCCGAAGCCAGGCAATGAAGGGTGTGCCGTGTAGCCCCCTCATCTGCCTGCCGGCATCTTCTCCCCGCTGGGGAGAAGCAGAATCGTGGCAGCGTCTCACTCCATTTGAGACGTTTGCGGTAGGAAATGGCCACCGTGCGGTTTGGTCCCTTCTCCCCAGCGGGGAGAAGATGCCGGCAGGCAGATGAGGGGGCTACACGGCACATCTCTCATTGTCTGGCTTCGGTGAGCGAAAGCGAAGGGCACGCCTTCTCCCCCGCCAAAGAGGTTTGGAAGGACGTTTTTAAGAAGCCCCAACATTTTTAAAAATGCACCTTACATCTCGACCCCACCCATTTTCTAAAATGTTGACCTCTCTTAAAAACCTCTTTGCCAATCATAAGTCATTGGATTCATTTGCAATGAGTGACAGAGAGGTTTTTAAGCAGGCTATGAGCACGGCAAAAAACCGGATCTCGTTTGAACCAGATTCGGCATCCATGCGTATCTCCTCGGACAGCAAAGGAAACAGCAAGGGGTGATGACATGGTCATTAAGGAAAGTGTCGCCCGCACCGCTGGGCGGGCCGTCGACCAGGGGTTGGCGCGGCTGATGATGCGGTTGCCGGCGACGCGGCCGACGATCCGGGCGGCGGTGGCGAGCGATCCCGAACTTTGCGAATTGTGCGGCACCTATGGCGAAGCCTGTGCGCTGCTCGATGTCATGCGCCGGGACAGCTCGGCAGATCCCATGATGATCGCCGATTATGAGGGCATCTGCAGGGATATCGAAGCCGAATTCCTGCTGACCTTGATCGGCGAGGAATAAGGCCGGCCGCCCTCAGACCAGCGGATGATCCGGCTGGGCGGCGACATTCAGCGCCTGTTCGTCGGCGTGATGCGAAGCCTCGGGCGCAATCTCCTGATGCCAGGCGGCGTTGCCGTTTTCGCCGGCGCCGAAGAGATCGGCCACTTCGGTCGCGCCGAAATGATGGCCCTCGCCCGGCAGCACGCCGAACTTGTCGAAGGCCTCGCCGCCGAAGCGGCGCAGCAGCAGGCTTTCCGAGGAGACGCCGTCGTGCCCGAAGGCATTGCCGTGATGGGCGCCGTCGGCATCGGCCGACATCTTCGTCAGGCTGTCCTGCGTGGTATGGCTGGTATCGGCGGCCATCAGGCTGAGGCTCGTTTCCGTCGCGGCCTGGCTGTCGAAGCTCATAAGCGCCGCCTCGGTCTCGACCGTCGTATTGTTGCTGACGGGGAACGTGCCGGCGGCGATGATCGATGGCGATATGCTGTAGGGCGTCACGTCGCTGGCGATGAAATTGTCGTGGAAGGAACCGGATGCCGGCCGGTCGACCTTCAGCGCCGCCTGCGTCAGGTCGTCGAACAGGTTGCCGTAGATATCGATGCCCTCGCGGACATAGCTGGTCGTGCCGGCCGCACTGACCGCCACGCCCCAGACGCCGTCATGGATGTAATTGCCGGAGATATCGTAATCCCGCGTGTCGCCCTGGTCGCCGAGGCCGATGGCGTAGGACCAGCTGTAGCCGCCATAACCCGAAATATCGTTGCCGTGGATGGTGACGTTGGTGCCGGCCTGCGCGCCGATGCCGAAGCCGCCGCCGATGATCGTATTGTCCTCGACCAGCGCATTCACCGGCCGCACCAGCGCGATGACGCCTTTCGTCGTGATGGCGCCGGTCTGGTCGAGCGTGTTGCCGCTGATGACGATGTTGCTGCTGTCGTTCATCTGCACGGCATCCGCCGCCGTGCCGTGGGCATTGGTGACGGTGTTGTTGAGGAAATTGACGCCGTTGACCTTCTCGATCCACACACCGTCGCCGTTCACGTCGTTGATCGTGCTGTTTTCGATGGTGATGTTAGAGCCGGTGCGGAAGGTGATCGAACCGGATTTGGACAATCCGGTGTGATCGACCTCGACATTGCGCACGGTCCAATTTGAGACATATCCGCCATAGATGGCCGCGCCTTGAGTGTCGGAGATCTTCAGGTTCTCGATGACGATGTTCGAGGCATAGAGGCTGTGAATGCCGTCGTTCGGGCTGCTGATCACAGGCGCATCGCCGACGCCGTAGCTGCCGATGGTGATCGGCGCATCGACCGTGCCGGAATATTTCAGGTCGAGCTGGTCGTTATATGAGGTGCCGGCGGCAAGCAGCACGCTGTCACCCGGCTGCAGCTTCAAGTTTTCCACCGCCCAGAACGACGCAAAAGGCGCATCCTCGCTGGTCCCGGCATTGGTGTTGGAGCCGGTGGCCGAATTCACATAATAGATTGTCATATCGCCTTGTTCTCGCATTGTCGCCCAGCCGACTATGTCGGCTGCGACGCGTGGATCGGATGCGGTCGGGGGCTGAAGGCCATGCTGAGATGGCGTTCGATTGCCGTTACGGCGCTCGACAGGCCCTGGGCCTGCCATGCTCCCGAGCAGCCCGCCTGGCGGTGGCGGCTGCATCCTCAAGAATACAACTTATGAGGAAAGAATCTAGAAAACAACGAGCGAAAGGTGAATGAACGGTAACGTACCGAGGGACGGCTTACGTTAGGTAAGCGTCCGTCTTCGTTCTCCTCGTCGGAGTAAGGCAATGGAAGGTGTGCCGTGCGGCCCCCTCATCTGCCTGCCGGCATCTTCTCCCCGCAGGGGAGAAGCGGAATCGTGGCAGCGCCTCGCTTCCTCTAGAACTTTGGCTGTGTGAATGGTGACCGTGCGGCTTGGTCCCTTCTCCCCAGCGGGGAGAAGATGCCGGCAGGCAGATGAGGGGGCCACACGGCACGCCCCATCCCCTTCATCCTGAAATGCACATCATACGGCAACGTAGAAGAACGAGGGCGGATAATCAGCCTACCCCCGCACTCTCAGCTCACCAAACCATCCATATGAATATACACCGTCAGCGTATCCCCATCGCTATGCTGCGAGTTTCCATCATTGACCCCATAGCTGAACGTCTCGCTCACATGCCCGTCATGGCCGGGAAGCTTCGTGTCATCGAGCGTATAGGCATAATTCCCCTCCCGATCGACATGAATGGAACCATAGTCGCCCGTCAGCGTCAGGCCATGCTTGCCCACACTTTCGTCGCCGAAGCGGCGCAGCACCAGGGTGTCGTTGTCGGAGCTGTCGTTTTCGAGAAGATTGCCGCGATGGGCCTCGCCGTTGTCGGTGAAAATCTTCAGATTGTCGTGGACGGCGACGACGGCCGCGTCCGCGGCAGCCTCCGTCGTCGTCGTTGCGGCGGCGACCTTGGTGTCGGCGCTCGCAAGCGTCGTCTCGACATTGGCGACCGTCTGATTGCCGCTGACGGTAAACGTGTGCGCGTCGGCAATAGCGGGCGAGATGCTGGTGGCCGTGGTGCCGCTCTCGATCGTGTTGTTGGTGAAGGAGCCGGTGGCCGGCCTGTCGACCTTCAGCGCCGCCTGCGAGAGGTCGTCGAAGGTGTTGTCGTGCACCTTGATATTGGTGCGGGTATAGCTGGTGCCGATGGGGCCGCTGACGGCCACGCCCCATGCGCCGTCGTGGATGTGGTTGCCCGAGATGTCATAATCCCGCGCATCGCCCTGATCGCCGAGGCCGACGCCGAAGGACCAGCTGTAGCCGTGAAATCCGGATATGTCGTTGTCGCGGATGGCGATGGTCTTGCCCGCCTGCGCGCTGATACCGAAGCCGCCGCCGGTCAGCACATTGTCCTCGACCACGGCATTCGTCGGCCTGACAAGCGCGATCACGCCCTTCGGGCTGCTGGCATCGGTCTGATCGAGATGATTGCCCTTGATCAGAATATTGCTGCTGTCGTTCATCTGCACGGCATCGGCCGTCGAGCCGTTGGCGCTGGTGACGGTGTTGTTGAGAAGCTTGACGCCGGCGACCTTCTCGATCCAGAAACCGTCGCCCTTGACATCGGTTACCTTGCTGCTTTCGACGGTCACGTTCTTGCTGCTGCGGAAGGTGACGGCGCCCGCGCTTTCCGACAATCCCGTCTTGGAGATGTCGACATTGCGCACCGTCCAGTTCGTGACGCTGCCGCCATAGATACCGGCGCCGCCGATGTTCGAGATCTTCAGGTTCTCGATGACGATGTTGGAGGCATAGAGGCTGTGAATGCCGTCGCCATTGCTGTGGATCACAGGGGCCGAGCCCGTCCCATAACTGCCGATCTTGATCGGCGCGCTCTCGGTGCCGGAATATTTGATATCGAATTGTTCGTTAAAGACGCTTCCCTTGGCCAGCAGCACGCTGTCGCCCGGTTTCAGTTTCAAGGATTCCACTTTGGACAAAGTCGCAAAAGCCGATGACTGGTTCGTTCCACTGTTGCGGTCGGAGCCGGTCGCTGAGTTCACATAGTAGATTGTCATATCGCCAATGTTGCCCTGTTCGTCGGATCGCTACATCGCCACTGGAATCGACCGGGACCGGCCGTCCGAATGCGGCGGGGGCAAACCTAAGTGGCAAAGAGGCGAGAAGATGGTGTCAATGCGGCAAGGGGCCAGTTTGCCGGCCTTATTCCCCAGGCAGGGGCCGCGATGCCGGAAAGCTGCAACTCAGGTCGGGAAAGCCGCGACTTCGAGGCGAATAAATCGAGGAATCCCGGAGGAACGTACCTCACCTTCAGGCTGTGCGGCGGGTGATTCTGCTCTTTGCTTGCGCTTGCCGAGGCCAGACGATGAAAGTTGTGCCGTGCGGCCCCCTCATCTGCCTGCCGGCATCGACCGGGGCGAGCCACGGGTCTCGCCCGTCCTTCGGACCCCGCTTGGGAGAAGGGACCAAGCCGCATGGACGCCATTCACACAGCCAAAGTTCTAGAGGGACCGAGGCGCTGCCCCGATTCCGCTTCTCCCCAGCGGGGAGAAGATGCCGGCAGGCAGATGAGGGGGCCACACGGCACACCTTCCATTACCTGGCTTCCGCAAGATGGAAGCCACCGTCCCCATCCCAAACCCAATTTACACCCCCTCCCCGCCATGCTAAAAAAATGTGATTTCAACAACACAAGCAACACCATGAACCTCACCACAGCCCTCGCCCGCGAATCCGTCATCGCCGACGCCCTCCGCGCCATCGACGAAGCCATCGGCGACGAGCCGCCAGGCGAGCAAGCCTTCCGCATCGTCGCCGCCATCAAGGCCCTGCGCCCCGACCGTTCACCGCACGTCGCAAGCCTCGAACGCATCGATTATCTGGAGACCCTGCAGAAGAGCGCCCGCGCCGCCTGGAACGGACAATATGCCGCGGGCAGCATCGGCCCCGAATGCGATGCGGTCGCTGGTCTCGACACGCCGCTCGGCCGGCTGAAGATGGTGACATGGCGGCGCATCTGGCGCGGCGGCAGGATCGCCTGGGCCAGCGAATATTACCTCGGCGACGACCCCGTCAGCATCGCCGAAATCCGCGCCGCCGGCCTGGCACGCCGGCCGACGACGCGGAGCAGGAGGAAGGGTTGAGCGCCCTTCCCGAACAGGCGGCGCCACACCTCAAGACGTTGCGATTTCTACACCACAACCATTGCCCGGATAAAACACCCCATCACCAATGGGGGAATCCACCATGCGCGGACAGGTTTCGCTTTTCACCGATAACACCGCCCTCAAGGCCAGCGTCTCCGGCGGCCATGGCAAGGGTTATCTGTCGCTCGATATGGAAGCCGACGGCGTCATGGTCGTTATCTTCGCGCCCGCCGGGCGCCGCCGGGGGCTGGAGCGCATCGCCGCCGTCATGAACGAGGAGTTCGACCGGCCGCTCTCCGACGGGGATGACGAGGAGCAGCTCGAGGCCGAACTTGCCGCCGGCATCGAGGCGATCGGCCTCTGATCATGTTCGAAACCGCCTTCACGCTGACGCGCGGCGAAGAGGATATCGATCTCCTGGTCGAATATTCGCTGACGCCCTATCATCCCGGCAACCGCCACGCGCCGCCCGAATTCTGCACCCCGCCCTCCGGCGGCGAGGTCGAGCGGCTGACTGCCTTCCGCGACGGCGTGCCCCTCGATCTCACCGATGCCGAATACCGGCTGATCGAACGGCATATCGAGGAAACCCACGACCTGTTCCTGGCGGCGTGATCGCGCCGCACCCTCAAATGGAAAGGCCGGCGAAACAATCGCCGGCCCGCTCGCCTTCACCTGGAAGTGTTGCATGGCCGGCGGATCGGCGCGACCAGGCGATAGCGCTCTTTATTCGGCGGTATCGTCGTCCGGCGCCTGCGCCTCCAGCGAATCGCGGATCTGGTCGATCTTGCCGACGTCGTCACCGACGCCGAGAATGCTCTTTGCCTCCGCGAGAACGGCGGGGCTGACCGTGCCGGTCTTGCTGGCGGAGGCGAGCGCGTCTTCGAGCGCCGCGTCGCCGAGCAGCGGATCGTCGGCGGCGGGCTCGATGCCGTTGTCCAGCTCATACTGGGCATAGGCCACGGCATAATCGCGAATCGCCGCCATGCGCGGGTCCGAGCTGTTCAGCAGCGCCCGGTAGTTCCGGTTGAGCGAGTTCAGGCCGGCCATCTCGGCCTTCAGGTTCTTTTCCTTGGTAGCGGCAGCGGTCTTCGTCTTGGTTTCGCTCGCCTTGCCGTTGCCGCGCGCGTTTTCGGATTTTCCCGAGCCGCCGGAAGACTTCACGTTGCCCGAGCTCTTGCTGCCATGGCCGGAATTGCCGCTGCCATGGCCGGAGTTCCCGCCACCATTCCCGCCGCCGTTGCCACCGCCGTTGCCGCCGCCATTCCCGCCGCCGCCACCGCCGCCATTGCCGCCGTCCTTGGCGAAGGCATCCGCACCGGTTCCGATAGACGCGAGCGGGCTGGCCGCGAGCGCGAATGAAAAGGCCACCATCGTTGCGATTGTTGCGATACGCATGACTTTCTCCTGATTGCCGTCGATTCCAAGACTAACCCTAAGGGAGTATTGCAACCGGCACATCGGGCGAAGGTCCGGACCTCCCACCACCTTTGGTCCGGCCCCGGGCAAATGTTGCAACCAAGACGGCAGCGCCATCCCCGGTAGCAAACAGCCGTTGCCGCGGCGCGGGGGGCGCGCCCTCTCTCTCGCCGAACTGGCAGGCGCTGAAAACCGCCCGACGCCGCGCAACGAAGAGCAATGAACGGTGTGCCGTGCAGCCCCCTCATCCGACCCTTCGGGCCACCTTCTCCCCGCTGGGGAGAAGAGGGAACAAGCCGCCTGCTTATCTTTCTACTTTAGACGTTTCTAGGAAATGAGACATTGCCACGATTCCGCTTCTCCCCAGCGGGGGTCCGAAGGACGGGCGAGACCCGTGGCTCGCCCCGGTCGATGCCGGCAGGCAGATGAGGGGGCTGCACGGCACTACGCCGGAGATGCCGCAACAAACCCGCGCCCAGCCGCTGCGGCATGAAGGCAGACCAACCCAATGGCGGCAAGCGCGTTGATCAGCAGCACTTCCCCCACCACCGCCAGCGAAAACGCGCCCTCGCCCGATGGCAGCACCGAAGTCGCGGCATAGAGCACGCCTTCATAGGCGATGAAACCGGCGAGGAAGGCGACCGTCATCGTGACGGCGAGGTCGGCCGTCAAGCGTAGCGCCGCGATTGCCACGCCGAGCGAAGCAAAAGCCGCGATCCCGATCGCAAGGCCCCAGGCATAGCTGTCCCAAGTCTGGGGATAACCGAGCACGAGATAGCCGACCAGCTGGTTGGCGAGCCAGGCGAGCAGAACCGCCGTTACCGCCATGCGCCTGGGAAGCACCACCGCCGAAACCGCCGCCAGCGCCACGAAGGGCGTGACACAGGCGAAAACCAGGCTGAGGCCGACGCTTGCGCCCGCAATGGCGATGACCCAGGCGGCGGCGAAACCGGCCGCGGCAGGACGCAGGGGAAGCTGATCTCGTGCGAGCATCGCAAAAACTCCATTCGCAGGGCGCGGGCAGCCCCTCACCGAAACAATAGCAAAATCGCGAAAAAAGGCCAGCGACCCCAGGCGCGGCGGAGCCGCGCCGCTTCCGCGAATGCCGGCAAGCCAAGCGTCGAATGCAAGATGGCACGAAATCCTGCCATCGGCAGCGATGCCGGCCGCAACACGCAATTATTTTTCCGGATAAGCGCGCCGAAACAAAAAGATGAAAAACCCGGCAACGCGGAAAACAAGAAACCGCTCTCGCCGCCTCCCCCTGCGAGAAGTTAAAATTAATCTTAAATCCGCGTTAATCAGTGAATGCGAATATTTGCCTCAATGGTGGAGGGGTGCCTCTTCTTAAATCGGGAGCATGGCGTTGGATATTCTTGGTCGTGGTGCGAATGCTGTTGCGGTTCTGGATTCACTGGCGAAATCCCAGGCGATGATCGAATTCGATCTGACGGGCAGGATTCTGACGGCGAACGAGAATTTCTGCCGCGCGCTCGGATATGGTCTTTCGGAGATCGTCGGCCAGCATCACAGCATGTTCGTCGAGAAAGACTACGCCGCCTCCGCCGAATACAAGGCCTTCTGGGCCAAGCTCGCCGCCGGCAATTTCGATCAGCAGCAGTACAAGCGGATCGGCAAGGGCGGGCGCGAAGTCTGGATCGAGGCCTCCTACAATCCGGTCATGCGGCGCGGCAAGGTGGTCAAGGTCATCAAGATCGCCACCGACATCACCCGCCAGAAGCTGATTGCCGCCGAGGATGCCGGCAAGCTCGAAGCGCTCTCGCGCGCCCAGGCGATCATCGAATTCACGCCCGAGGGCGAGATCCTCGCCGCCAATGAGAATTTCCTCGCCGCGCTCGGCTATACGCTTGCGGAAATCAAGGGCAGGCATCACTCGATGTTCTGCGAGCCGGCCTATGCGGCCTCGGTGGAATACAAGGCCTTCTGGCCGAGTCTCGCGGCCGGCAAGCTCGCCGCCGACGAATTCATGCGCATCGGCAAGGGCGGCCGAAAGGTCTTCATCCAGGCCTCCTACAATCCGATCTTCGACATGAACGGCAAGGTCTTCAAGGTCGTGAAATTCGCGACCGACGTGACGCCGCGCGTCGAAAATGTCGAACAGCTCGCGGCCTGCCTGACGAACCTGTCGAACGGCGATCTCTCGCAGAAGATCGCCTCCCCCTTCATTCCGTCGCTGGAGCGCCTGCGCACCGATTTCAACAGCGCCTCCGACAAGCTCAAGCATGCCATGGCGACCGTCGCCGACAATGCCAAGGCGATCTCCGCGAGCTCGGAAGAGATCGGCAGTGCGGCCGACGACCTGGCGAAACGAACCGAACAGCAGGCGGCCTCCGTCGAGCAGACGGCCGCGACGCTCGAAGAGATCACCACAACAGTCAAGGATGCGAGCAAGCGCGCGGGCGAAGCCGGCGACCTCGTGACCCATACCAAGGCCCATGCCGAACATTCGGCCGAGGTCGTGAAAAACGCCATCGCGGCCATGGACCAGATCGAAAATTCCTCACGGGAAATTTCCAACATCATCGGCGTCATCGACGAGATCGCCTTCCAGACGAACCTGCTGGCGCTGAACGCCGGCATCGAGGCGGCGCGCGCCGGCGAGGCCGGCAAAGGCTTTGCGGTCGTAGCGATGGAAGTGCGCGAACTTGCCCAGCGCTCCGCCGACGCCGCCAAGGAAATCAAGGCGCTGATCACCGCCTCCAGCGGCCATGTCGCCACCGGCGTCACCCTCGTCAGCAAGACCGGCAGCGCGCTCGAGGAAATCGCCGAACAGTTCCACCACATCAACAGCAACGTCGTGGCGATCGTCAAAGCCTCGCGCGAGCAGTCCACCGCGCTCGCCGAAGTCAACAATGCGGTCAACTCAGTCGATCAGAGCACCCAGCAGAACGCCGCCATGGTCGAGGAACAGACCGCAGCCAGCCACAGCCTCGCCCACGAGGCCGCCGCCCTCTTCGAACTCCTCAGCCAGTTCCGCTTCGACGACGCCCCGAGAGCGGCCAATGTCTCCACCCTTCCCGGCCCCAAATCCCCGAAACCGGCCCCACTCCACCGGCCCCGCCCGGCAAGATCACATGGCTCGGCCGCCGTGGCTGAAGCGGGCTGGCAGGATTTTTGATGCCTGGCGACAACGGTTGCGCCTGTCACTCACGACGGTAGCGCAGCCACGAGAGGGCGGAGCCTCGAAGCCCGCGTCGCAACGCCTCTCCTTGCATACTTACAACGCATCCAGCGGTATCTTCAGATAGCGCCTGCCATTCTCCTCCGGCTCCGGCAGTCTCCCGCCGCGAATATTCACCTGCAGCGCGTGCAGCATCAGCTTCGGTTTCGCGAGTGTGCGGTCGCGGGCCTGGCGCAGCGCCACGTAGGCGGCCTCGTCCCTGCCCGCGATGTGCGGATTGTCGCGTTTCTGGGCGGCGACCGTGCTTTCCCAGCGGGGGTGGCGGCCGCCGGGCTGGTAATCGTGGCCGGAAAAGAGGCGGGTTTCCTCGGGCAGCGACAGGATCGCCTGGATCGAGCGCCAGAGGGCGCTCGTGCTGCCGCCGGGGAAATCCGTGCGCGCCGTGCCGGAATCCGGCGTGAACACCGTATCGTGCACGAAGGCGGCGTCGCCGGTCAGGTAGGTGATGGAAGCAAGCGTATGGCCGGGAGAAAACATCACCCGGGCCTCCAGCGCGCCGATCCTGAACGTATCGCCATCGGCAAACAGCCGGTCCCATTGCGAGCCGTCGGCGGCAAGCGCCGGCCAGTTGTAGATCTCCTTCCAGAGCGCCTGCACCTCGGGGATATGGGCGCCGATCGCCGTCGGCGCGCCGGTCCTGCCTTTCAGATAGTGGGCGGCGGAGAAATGATCGGCATGCGGATGGGTGTCGAGGATCCATTCGAGCGTCAGCCGCTCGGCCGCGATATGGGCGAGGATGGCGTCGGCGCTGGCGGTGCCCGTCGCCCCCGAGGTCTCGTCGAAATCGAGCACCGGGTCGATGATGGCGCAGCGCTTGGTCGCCGGATCGGTCACGACATATTGCACGCTCGATGTGGCGGGATGGAAAAAGGCCCTCACATCGGGCGCCTGCCCTGCCCGCTTTTCCAGAAAGCGCCGCGCGCCGGCAAGATCGAAGCCGTGGCTCTTGCCGAAGGCCTCGATATCGCCTGATCCCATGCGCCCGTCGAGCACCTCGCCGAGCGCATAGAGCGTCATCGCCCGCGTGCCGCTCCTGCAATGGGCAAGCACCGGCCCCCTGGCCTCGGCCATGGCAGCCTGGAAGGCGCGGATATCGGCCTCGGTGATCTCGCCACCTTTCACCGGCACGAAACCGTAGGAAAGACCGGCGGCGGCCGCCGCCGCCTTTTCCGCCGCATTGCCGGGCTGGCCGGGCTCCTCGCCATCCGGCCGGGTATTGATGACGCCGGCAAAACCCCGCGCCGCGAAATCGGCAAAGTCGGCGGCCTCGGGCTGGCCCGCCACCGATATCAGCTCATTGACCCTCACGGATGTCATCGAAGCCCCCTATGAGGATAATCTCATATGGATGCGCCCGGGCGTCAAGGAAATCCACGGGTCGGGGTGCGGATGTAGGGACGGCAGGGAGCAGCGTTTCTTCCTTTACCGGCGTACCGTGTGGCACGCCCATCCACCCTGCTCATACGCGCCCAATCAAGGCTGCGCCGGCCCCTGCAGCCTGTCCATGACCTGCAGCAGGAGATCGGCGCAGACCTTCATCGGCTCGTCCTCCGCGCATTTCAGGTCGATCCTGGTATCCCCGTCCATGATCCGGAAGCGGGCGGCCTTGGAGGGCGGCGGTCCGCGGTGGTGGCCGCGGTAGAAGCCCATATCGCCTCTCCGCCCATGTCCCCGGAAGGCGAAGCTGTCTCTCGACGAGGCGTCCGGCATGGCCTCGTCACGGGGCGGCGGTGCGCCGGCATCGGGCGCCGGCGGCGAGCCGGCATCGGCAGCGGGCGGCGGCGCGGCGCCGGATGGCGGCGGGGCGGATGGCTCCTGGGCGAAGGCGGTCCCGGCGAGCGCGGCAAGTGCAAGGCCGGAGAGCAGGAATCTCTGCATGGCGGTCGGTCCTCCGTTGGAAGTGTCAGGCCCTGCCTAAACACCGCAACCGGACTTTGGTTCATGCCGCCCTGCCGCCTTCGCCCCTGCGCACGAAGTTGTGACCGCGATCTCCCGGCGATCGCGTCAAAAGGAGAGCGTCGCCGCCCCTTCCTTGATCTCGGCATGCATGGCGCTGGCGCCGGCGATGATGACGCCGTCGAGCATATCGGCCTCGGTATAGCCGCGCGCGGTCACACAGGGCGGGCAGGCCCAGATCGTGCCGCCACGCGCCAGGAAAGTCTCGATCAGGCTCGACAGCGGATCGAGCGGCGGCACATGCGTCATCCGCTGGCCGCCCTTGCGCACGAGATCGATGCCGGTGCTGGTGAGAAAGACTGAGACTTTCAGCCCGGCCGTGATCCCGCCATTGGCGATGGTGAATGCGACGGAGGAGACTTCGGATTCGATGCCCTTGGTGATCAGCACGACCAGTTTGTCGCTTTGGCTTTGCATAGTATTCTCCCTGAGATTGAAGTGAACGGCTCCACCATAGGAGGGCGCGCGGGGCGCGTATTTGGCCGGAATGCGGGAAGCCTTGTCCGAAAATCCTGAGACTCTCGGCGTAGCGCGCGACGACGTGCTGTCGGCGCTCTTGTCGAGCATCCGCCTTTCCGGATCGCTGCAATTCTGCTTCATGCCGACGGGCGACTGGCAGACCGATGCCGCACCCTCGCTCGCGGCCCTTTCGGCCAGAGCCTCCGGCACCATGCCCTTCCATATCGTGGTGGCCGGCCGCTGCTGGCTGAAGGTGGAAGGCCAAGCGACCGATCTCGAAGCAGGCGATGTGCTGGTCTTCCCCTTCGGCACCGGCCATCAGCTCGGCGCCGGCCGGGAAGGCATGCTGGTGCTGCCGACGCGCGACCTGCCGGAAAAGCCATGGCGGGAGATTCCCGTGCTGCGCTACGGCGCGGAAGCCGAAGGTGTCCGCCTGCTCTGCGGCTACCTGCAATGGGACGGTTTAAGCTTCGGCCCGCTGCGCCAGGCGCTGCCGAAGCTCATCCATGTCAGGACGCGGGCCGCCAATGACGGCGACTGGCTGCGCGCCACCATCCGCCAGATGACCGACGAGGTCGACCGCCCCCGCGCCGGCGGCGTCTCCATGCTGCCGCGGCTGACGGAGATCATCTTCATCGAGATCCTGCGCCACCAGATCATGATGGCCGCGCCCGATACGTCAGGCTTTCTCGCCGCCCTCGCCGACCCTGCCCTTTCCCGCTGCCTCTCCGTCATCCACGACAACCCGAAACGCGACTGGTCGCTGGAGCAGCTGGCGGCCGCCTCCGGCCTCTCGCGCAGCGCGCTCGCCGACCGCTTCCAGGCGATCCTCTCCACCTCGCCGATCCGCTATATGAGGGACTGGCGCCTGACGCTCGCCAGCATGGCGCTCGCCACCTCCACCCAACCGATCGCCGCCATCGCCTACGACACCGGCTACGCCACCGAAGCCGCCTTCAACCGGGCGTTTTCACGCGCGTTCGGGAGTCCGCCAGCGGCGTGGCGGGCGATGGCGCGGGATTAGGGGAAGAATGCCGACGCCCGGGAGGCTCGGTTGTTGCCTTTCGCTTGTCGCTCAAGGCGAAGCGAAAGGTAATAGAGGACGTGCCGTGTAGCCCCCTCATCTGCCTGCCGGCATCTTCTCCCCGTTGGGGAGAAGGGACCAAGCCGCACGACCATCCTTTCAACCGAAATGTCAGAGGGACCGAGGCGCTGCCACGATTCCGCTTCTCCCCAGCGGGGGTCCGAAGGACGGGCGAGACCCGTGGCTCGCCCCGGCGGATGCCGGCAGGCAGATGAGGGGGCCGCACGGCACAACTTTCATCGTCTGGCCGCGGCGAGCGCAAGCGAAGAGCAAGACCTCGACCCTGCCCTCTCTCCAGCCCTACCCATCCCCACCAATCGCCCGCTCCGCAAAGAGCTGCAAAGTATTAATCGCGCCGTAGATCCCACGGCCGCCGTAATAAAAGCTGCTCCACAGCAGCACGCTCAAAACAAAAGCTGCAATGAACGCCCAGAATTTCACGAAAAACGTCTTTCTTGTGCAGCCAGACTTATTTTATATTAGAAATACATACTACATTAACCAAGCAGCGCAAATAGAAATATTCAACCACAGGATTGCATGGCCGCAATTGGCCGGCGGCACGTCAAAGCGTCCGCCAAAATGGCCGCCACGGGCTGGAGAAAGCCGGTTCGCCTCTTATTTTCAGCCAGGAGACCGGAAACGACGAGCAAAGGGACCCACGCCATGCTGAACAAGAACACGATCTGCCTCTGGTACGACAAGGACGCCGAGGCTGCCGCCCGCTTCTACACCGAGGTCTTTCCCGGCAGCGCCATGGGCGCCGTCATTCGGGCGCCGGGAGATTATCCGGAGGGCAAGCAGGGAGAGGTGCTGGTCGTCGAATTCACCGTCGCCGGCATTCCCTGCATCGGCCTGAACGGCGGCCCGTCGATCAAGCACAACGAATGCTTCTCCTTCCAGATCGCCACGGAAAACCAGGAGGAAACCGACCGCTACTGGAACGCCATCGTCGGCAATGGCGGCCAGGAAAGCGCCTGCGGCTGGTGCAAGGACAAGTGGGGCGTCTCCTGGCAGATCACCCCGCGCGTGCTGAGCGAAGCGCTGAAAGCAAGCCCCGCCGAGGCCAAGCGCGCCTTCGACGCGATGATGACCATGCACAAGATCGACATCGCCGCGATCGAGGCGGCCATGCGCGGCTGAGGAGTGCCGCAGCCTCGCCCATCGATGCAGCAAAAAGCCCCGCCAATCATTGACGGGGCTGTTTCTGCTGAAAATCGATCGCAATAGATCCTGGGAGAATCAATATTTGCTTTCTGCCAGGCCAAGCTGGCGTGAGGCTTGCGCCGCTGCCGGACACGCAGGCGCTCCAGCGGGCCTCATCCTGAGACACTCGACAATACCCGCTCCCTCAATCGCCGACCGTAAATCCCCATGAGGACGGATCGATCAAATCCGCCGGCGGGGTCATCTCCTTCAAGTCGACCGGCCGGCGTTTGGCATCGACCGCCATGAAGGTCTCCGTTGCGCCCGATCCGTCGAAACCGATGAACTTCAGCGGCATGCCCTCCGGCGTCGTGCATTCCGCTATGCCGACATTTTTGGTGGCCGGCTTCACAATATCCGATTTCAAATGGAACCACGCGCAGCCCGTCCCGCGATGCGAGGATGGCCGCTTCATGTCGACCCGCTCCGATATCTTGTCGAAGGCGGTATAGGGATAGTTGGACGCGCGCGGCGAACGGCGGGCCTCGAAGCGATGCTGGTCATCGGTGGTGGAGACGGCCATGCCCTGGTCTTCCAGCTCGTTCCAGACCTTGAACTGCACCGCCCCGTCAAGATCGCGGCGTTCTTCGAGCCGCCATGGATAGTGCCTGAGCAGCCTGATTTCCGCCGTGCCGTCGACCTTCCTCAATCTCACTTCGAAATCGGCGCGATCCGCGGGCTTCTCCGGATAGTCCCGTTGCCGTTCTCCGCTTCGCAATCTGATTGACTTCAGGAGAAAAGCAATATTCATTCAAGCGCAAGTTGAGGATTTAAAGTGAAAAACGCCTTTATATACTTGATATTAGCAGCCACGACGATTCCGCTTTCGAGCTGCACGACCACCTCCGACGGCTTCCGCCGGCAGTCTCAATCGATCACCGCCCGTAGCGGCGTCAGAACGCTGGTCGCCAAGAACTGGCACATCGACGACGATTGCCGCCACATCGATTACCCCGCCATTGACATCGTCGAACAGCCCAAACACGGCCGCCTCGAAATCGTGCACGAACCGCTCTTCCCCAAGCTCGTGGGAAAAGTCTCGAAATGCGAGACGACCAAGGTCAATGGCGTCGTCGGTTATTACACTGCTGACAAGGGCTACACCGGCAGCGACAGGCTCGTCATCCGCTCGCCTTATGAAGAGGGGAAGACGGAAGAAGGTGTGCTGAGCGTGACGGTGGTGAAGTAAGAGGCGCCGGATGGATGCAAGAAGCGATGTTGGCGCGCGTCCTTCGAGGCTCCGGCCTTCGGCCTAGGGCGGGCGCGCCACCATGTCAGCGCATCCGCCCTTCATTCATATCGGCCGGATCGTAGTTGATGTCCCAGTCCTTCTCCGGCTTCTTGCCCGGCGGGTTCTTGTTCACCGTCGCGTCCTCCGAGCCGGTGATCACGGTCGGCTTGGCGCTGGCCACGCCGCTGGCTTTCCGGTCGGCGCGGGATTTGGCGAACTGGCCGGCTGCGTCTTTTTCGGGATTGGCCATCTCATTCGCCTTTCTGCTTCAGCGCGTCGGAAATGTCATTCGTTTCGGGGTCGCGATTGTTTTCGCCTTGCGCGTCGCGGTTCTTGTCCGGGTCGTCCTTGGCTTTGAGGTAGCCGCGCGGCCTATTGCCTTTCGGCCCTTCCCAGCGGGGCGATTGATCGGTGGTGCCCGCAGGCCCGTCCTTGGGGGTGGTCATGCCCATCGTCGTTTCTCCTTGATTGTGGAGGGAAAACCGCGAAAGCCGGGAAGTGTTCCGGCAGAAAATATGGAACAGTCTCGGCCCCCATCGGTTGGTGAAAGGTCGCAAACCTCGAAAAAGGAGCCGAAGATGAGCAAGACCAACGTTCGTGAACTTCAAAAACGCGCCGAACAGCAGGTCAGGAACACCAGCGCCGGCGGCCACCTCGGCGGCACCTATTTCGGCCAGCAGCCGGACGGCAAGACCACCTCCGACACCACCAACGACAGCGCCAAGGCGCGGCCGAACGACGGGAGCAATTGAGACACTCCGTCATTGAACGGCAACCCCTCCGCCCTACCTTCTGCGGGCGGCCAGCCGGCCGTGGCGGGACCATAGCGGAGGGGACGACGTGGCATCCTATTCGATCGGCGATGCGATCCGGGAGCTTTCCCCGGTTCTCGGCAAGGCGCCGGCGGGTGCGGTCAGCGGTGAGTGGACCGCCACCACGATGCAGGCCGGCCACTCCTCCCGCACCGGCGGTTATGTCGATGCCGAGGGAAGACACGTCAGGCAGGATTCGACGCATCCTCTCGATCTCGTCGGCGATGTCGTCGAAAAGCTCGATGCGGCCGCTTCCGAGCGCTTCAACAAGGTGGTGATCCGCTGGAAGAAGCCGAGCCTGCCTTTCATGCGCGGCGAGATCACCATCGACACGCAATACGACCAGTCGATCGTGCCACGCGGGCCCGACGACCCGATCTACGAGGCGGCGGCCGCCGCCCGGCGCGCCTTCTGGCGGACCCGCGGCAGCCTGCGGGTGGGTTTTGCCGCCGAGCGGGAAACGGCCAACATCCATAACCAGACGAAGTGGTTCGGTCCGCACCGCCGCATCCTGGCCGTCGATGCGCCGGGAAGGCTCACACTCGCCACCGACGGCCTCTCCACCCCCTGGGCCGGCATTTCCGAGCCGGAGAACGGCGTGGAATGCGAGCTCTTCATGGAATTCGACGCCGCAACGCTGGATGCGGGCGGGATCGGCAACTGGGCGAACCTTCTCATCAACATCGCCGATCTCGTCGCCGACGGCCACCGCGTCGCCCGCGAC
Organism: Rhizobium sp. BR 249; assembly: GCF_047445895.1. NCBI lineage: Bacteria > Pseudomonadati > Pseudomonadota > Alphaproteobacteria > Hyphomicrobiales > Rhizobiaceae > Rhizobium > Rhizobium sp. BR 249. The sequence goes on from NZ_JARWKX010000041.1 coordinate 33,381, forward strand.
GTCGAAAAACACGGCGCCATTCTCTTCTGCCGGCTAACGGAGGATTACGCGCCGCTGACCCGCATCATGCTGAGCCGCAATGAAGGCCGCATCGAAGGCCTGCCCTTCGGCCCCGTGCCGCTGATCCTGGTGACGGCGATCGCGGAAGCCGAGATCGAGGGGCAGGATCTTGGCGATGACTGGGGTGCGACCGCGGCGCGCCATGCGCTGGCGAAACGTGGGATTAGGGGGTGAGGATTGTTTACACGTCATCTGCCTTTCGCTTGCCGCTCACCGAAGATAGGCAATGAAGGGTGTGCCGTGTAGCCCCCTCATCTGCCTGCCGGCATCTTCTCCCCGGGGCGAGGCCTCAAAGCGCGCGCCGCAGCGCTGCTATTTGCATTCACTGAGATTGGTACACCCGCCTCACCTGGAGGCCGCTAATGAACGCCAACCTCTCCTCCCTCATCCCTGTGCTTGTCACAGGGATCCAGCGCGCCCAAGTCCTTGGGCGCGGAAGACCCTCTTCATCCCAATTGAGTCATTCACGGCGCGGACGCGCCGTGGCTGGATTCCTGTGACAGGCACAGGAATGAGGGAGATTGGAGAGACGTTCCCGCCCATGCCTCCACCTCATGACCTGCGGCACGCTCCGCCTTCTCTCATGCTGAGGTGCGCAGCCCGCAAGGGCGGAGCCTCGAAGCACGCGCCGCAGCGATGCTTCTTGCATTCACCAAGGCAGGAGCACCTCACTCGTTAATATCAGGCTCCACCACCTTGGCGAGGTTCCGCAGCGATTCCTGCCAGCCGAGATAGCAGGCTTCCGGCGGAATCATGTCGGGCACGCCGGCCTGGGTGATGTCGATCTCGGTGCCGACCGAGACCTTCTTGAGGATCACGGTGACTTCCATTTCGCCGGGCAGGTTCGGATCTTCGAACTTGTCGGTGTAGCGGACGCGTTCGCCGGGGACGAGTTCGAGGAATTCGCCGCCGAAGGCGTGGCTTTGGCCGTTGGTGAAGTTGCGGAAGGACATGCGGAACGTGCCGCCGACCGAAGGTTCCAGATGGTGCACGGTGCAGAGGAAGCCGTTCGGCGGCAGCCATTTGGCAAGCGCATCGGCCTCGATGAACGCGCGGTAGACCTTCTCCGGGCTGGTCGCGAAAACGCGGTGCAGGCGTATGGTGCTGGGCATGGTCGTGATCCTCTTAGAGTAAATGGAATGGACGAGCCTAGGACGAGCGATGCTGGCCCGATCCGACACCGGATCGATTTTTTGTTCAAGAAAAATCGCGTAAGGGCGAGCGGGAGCCAATTCCGACGACGCATCGTCCCCGCGCACCAGCGTATTTGAAGCGACAGCCCTGGGCTTTTTAAGCCGCGGCCTTCTTCTTCAAGGCGGCGAGCAGCGTGCGCGCGCCCTCTTTCGAGGAAGCCGGGTTCTGGCCGGTGATCAGCAGCCCGTCCTGGACGACATGCACGGCCCAGTCTTCCCGCGAGGAGAACTTCGCCCCCTGGTCCCTCAGCTCGTCCTCCACCAGATAGGGAACGACATCGATCAGGTGCACGGCGTCCTCTTCGGAATTGGTGAAACCGGTCACGGTGCGGCCCCTGACGATCGGCGATCCATCCGGCGCCTTCACGTTCATCAGGATTCCGGGCGCGTGGCAGACCAGCGCCACCGGCTTTCCCGCCGCAAGCATGGTCTCGATCAGCGACAGCGCGTGGCGGTCGTTGGTCAGATCCCAGAGCGGGCCGTGGCCGCCGGGGAAGAACACGCTGTCATAATCGCCCGCGCGGATTTCGGAGAGCTTCATCGTGTTGGCAAGTGCCGCCTTTGCGGCCGGGTCGGCTTCGAAGCGGTGCGTATCGTCCGTCTGGAAGCCCGGCTCGTTGCTCTTCGGATCGAGCGGCGGCTGGCCACCCTTCGGCGAAGCGAGGCTGACATCGACGCCGGCGTCACGGAAAACGAAGTAAGGGGCGGCGAACTCCTCCAGCCAGAACCCCGTCTTCCTGCCGGTATCGCCCAATTGATCATGCGATGTGAGAACCATGAGAATTTTCATTGCTCAGCTCCTTCGTCCCGGATCGCGGACAAAACCATCGGCGTCCGGCTTTACGGTGAATACTGCCTGCAGATCTCATGCTAGAACGGGCAGAACCATAAACCCGAGGCCTCCGCGGCACAAGCGGTTCGGGGTGATGTTACGGTTGGGGTGTGCCGTGTAGCCCCCTCATCCGACCCTACGGGCCACCTTCTCCCCGCTGGGGAGAAGGGACTTGCCGCAACGTCTCGATCCCCTCTTCTCCCCAGCGGGGAGAAGGTGCCCGTAGGGCGGATGAGGGGGCTACACGGCACACCCTCTCCTCTCAGCCAAGCAAGTCACAACCCCACCAGCAATCAGAGGCCACTCTCCAACACCGCATCCATCCTAGCCAGCCGGGCCACCCGACGCCGCATCCAGAAGCCTCCCGGGCTCGCCGCAACCGCAGACGGCGTGACCTGGTCGAACCTCAGCCTGATCCGCCGCCGCTCCGCATAATCCGCCCCCAGGATCGCCGACAACACGCCGCGCTTCATACGGCTCGCCGCCCGCCGCGCGATCAATCTCGCCAGGAAGGCCGGCTCGTTCCCCAGGATGGCGAGCGCCGGCCCGGCGGCCAGGCGCAGGTTTTCTGCGAGCAGGTATTGGTGCAGCGCATATTTATGAGCGGCGATCGTCGCACTTCTGACCGCGTAGGGCGAAAGCCGAGGGGTCGTGGCGAGCGAGCGCCTGATCACTTCGGCCAGAGCATGCGCCATCTTGACATAGTCGGACGACATGCTGCCGGGATGTTTTCGATAGCCGAGCAGACGTTCGGGCACATATTCGATCCGGTAGCGGGCGGCGAGCCTCAGCTCGAAATCGAGATCTTCGCAGCCGCCGATGCCGGCGGCGGCATAGGAGCTGTCGAAACCGCCGATATCGAGCGCCGCCTGCCGGCGCACCAGAAGCGCGCTGCCGTTGCCGACATATTTGAAGGTCAGGTGCCGCGCGAAGATATAGCCGCGCGCCAGGTGGGAAGGCCCCGGGCCGACGATCTCGTCTTCGAGGTTGATGAAATGGTGCAGCACATAGACCGCGGCCCAGTGAGACGGCAGGCGCTCGAGGCTTTCCACCTGCTTTTCGATCTTCGTCGGATGCCAGAGATCGTCCGCATCGAGGAAGGCGACATAGGCGCCGAGGGCGGCTTCCAGCCCGGTATTGCGCGCCGCCGCCACACCGCGATTCTCGGTGCGGATGAGGCGGATCCGTCCATCCTGCACCGCCGCGCGCTCGACCAGACAGGCCGTGTCGTCGGTCGAGCCGTCGTCCACCACGATGATCTCGAGGGCCGCATATGTCTGGGACATGGCGGATCGAAGCGTGCGCTCGATATAGGGCGAGGCATTGAACGCCGGAACGAGCACCGAAACCAGCGGCGGCATATGAGGCGTTGCTCCGATCGACGTCACAGCCCGGTCCTTCTCGAACGACATGGCGATGCCCGCCGGCGGCAGGCATCACGTCAGCATCCGCGAACGCAGCCGATTGGAGCCGCTTCCCTCGATCCTACTCTTTCCTCACAAGCCGGAGAAGCTGCCGAAATCCGTATTCTTGGCCTTCTGCTGGCGGGGATTGCGGGCAGCCATCTTGCCGGGCTTGGCGGCTTTGGACACCATCTCCTCCCTGAACCAGTCGAGGGTCTTGGCGACACCTTCCTCATAGCTGATCTTGCAGGACCATTCCGGCATCACATACTTGGCGTTGGTGAGATCCGGCCGCCGGTTCGTCGGGTCCTGCGGCGGCGACGGCTTGAAGACGATCGGCACGCCGCCCATCAGGCTGGAGACATATTTGGCGACCTCGAGCACCGAAATCTCGCGGTCGTTGCCGACGTTGAGCGGCCCCCTGTAATCGGTCTCGTTCATCCAGAAATAATGGGCAAAACCCTCGGTGATATCGTCGACATAACCCCAGCTGCGCGATTGCAGCCCGTCGCCGAAGACGGTGATCGGCCGGCCGCTCAGCGCCTGGGTGATGAAATTGGAAACGGCGCGGCCGTCATCCGGCCGCGTGCGCGGCCCATAACAGTTGAACGGACGCACGACCCTGACGTCGAGGCCTTCGGTGCGCTGCAGCTCGAACAGCAGCGATTCGGTGCAGCGCTTGCTTTCGTCATAGGAAG
>NZ_JARWKX010000042.1:0-31368 GCF_047445895.1 Rhizobium sp. BR 249
GCCGTGAACTGAACCTGACCGCGGGTAACTGCATCCCAGTCAGAATCGCCGCCGACGTCTTCGCCAACGTTAACCTGGAAACGGATGTAGCCTTCGATCTTGAGGCAGGTTTCGGTGCCCGGGATGTAGAAGTAGCCGGTGCCGTAAGCGTCGCAGACGCGAACATATTCAACCGGTTCCGGCTCAGCAGCAACGATAGCGTCAGCTGCAAGAACCGGCGTCGATGCAGCAAATGCTGCTGCTGATGCAAGCAAAACCATTCTGATGTTCATTTACCAATCCATTCCTTTGTCGATCGGGGCTGATTTCCTATCGGGTAGTCGATTTGAAGCCGGCCCAGTTTGAACAGCCATCTCGGCGTGCGGATCGATCGAACCGCCAAACCGTCATCCCATACCGGACTTAATCAAGCAATTCTCGGCATGCGCCAGATGGCCTCCGCCGGCCAACTTTCGCCGGCAACGTGATTTTTATACAACAATCTCAGGTATTTAAAGCTGAAAACGCACAAAACGGCTCCGCGACGGAAATCCTCCATCGCAAGCCGCAAACGTTAAGCCCCATCGTCCAATTCTCCACCGTCCGACCCCCGTCGAACACACTGGTGAAGCGCATAAATCTTACCGCCTGCTAATGAACACATACAAGGTGGCGGTTTAGAACATGGTGTCCTGATTACGATACCAATGAGTCAAAATGATGACATAGCGCCCACTGGTTCCAATCAACATAGCCGGGCAATGGTTACCGGGCTATGTATTTTTCGCAATTTCGGCAGGATTCGAGCGTTTTTTTGCAATTTCTGCGGCTTTTAGCAGTCTAAGCCGCCTTGCTTCAGCCTCAGCCCTGCCAGATCGTCGCATTTCCGCCTCTAACGAAAATGCGGCGTCCGAAGCCATTCACGAACGCTGAACTCGAAATCCGCCAGCCTCAGTCTTCGTTGGACTTGGCGTTATCGAGGATCATGTAGTCGAGCGGCAACTGAGTCGAATACTTGATCTGTTCCATCGCAAAGGCCGAGGAGACGTCACGAATCTCGATCTTGGCGATCATCCGTTTGTAGAAAGCATCATAAGCAGCAATGTCGGGCACGACGACTCGCAGGAGATAATCGACATCGCCGCTCATCCGGTAGAACTCGACCACTTCGGGGAATTCGGCGACCACCTCGGAAAAGCGCCGCAGCCATTCGATCGAGTGGGTGGCCGTGCGAATCGACACGAAAACGGTGACTTTGGTGTTGACCTTTTCCGGATCGAGGATGGCGACTCGGCGCTTGATGACGCCGTCTTCTTCCATCTTCTGGATGCGCCGCCAGCAAGGCGTCGTCGAAAGCCCCACTTTCTTGGCGAGATCGGCAACGGCAAGGGTCGAATCTTCTTGCAGAAGCCGCAGTATCTTTCGGTCGAGGCGGTCCATGCGTACAACAGTCCTTTCGAATTATTTTCTCTTTATATCTCGATTCCGGGCGACGAAAAGAATTTTGTTTCAGGAAAGCAGCATTTTTGTCCGTTCCTGCAAGACCGGCAGCAATTCTTCCTCGAACCAGGGATTGCGCTTCAGCCAGCCGCTGTTGCGCCAGCTCGGATGCGGCAGCGGCAGCACGGCCGGCGACCGGCCGGAAAGAAGGCTGTCACGCCATGCCCGCACCGTCTCCGTCATATTGCCTCGTCTCTCCAGAGCCATATGCCAGGCCTGCGCATATTGGCCGATGACCAGCACCAGTTCGATCTGCGGCATGGCCGAGACGACCCTTTGCCGCCAGAACGGCGCGCATTCGCGGCGCGGCGGCAGATCCGAACCCTTGTCGTCGTAGCCCGGGAAGCAGAAACCCATCGGCACGATGGCGAATCGGTCGCGGTCGTAGAAGACCTCCCTGTCGACGCCGAGCCATGACCGCAACCGGTCGCCGGAGGCATCGTCGAAAGGCAACCCGCTCTCATGCACTCGAATCCCCGGCGCCTGCCCGGCGATCAGGATGCGTGCCCTCGACGAGATCACGGCCACCGGCCTGGGCTCGTGCGGCAGCCGATCTTCGGCGCCCTTTGCCGGTGTGTCACGACAGATGCGGCACAAGGCGATTTCCTGCCGCAGCGCCTCCAGCGCGGCCTCGTCGGTCATGGCTTCACTCCCATCCGGCAATCCGACCGATGAAGCGCAGGGCGTTGTCGAGACCGGAGCGCTGGCGGGTGTGATCGCGCACGTCGCGCGGCCGCTCGAACGTCCCGGCCCAGAGGCCCGCCTCCGCAGCCCTCGCCTCGGCCTCCTCCCCGCCATAATCGCCATAGGAGATGGCCATGCCGCTGCGTACCATGGCGGCATTGATGTCGCCGCCCGCGCCATTGCGGCAGACGACGAGCAGCCTGTCGTAGCGGTCGCGGCGACTGCCCTGGCACGAGGTTCCCGAAGCCCGCACCATCGCCTGCAGCGCCTCGCGCGCCGCACGCCCGCAGGCCCAGGCTTTCCCGGCCCTCTCGCAGCTCTGGTGGAGCTCCGGCGCATCGATGCCTTCGAGGCGCAAACGTTCTTCTCCCAATGTCAGGCTGTCGCCGTCGGCGGCGTGAAAGGCGCCCGCATGCTTGGTTCTTGCTGCGTCGTTGAACTTGGCCGCAATCAGCGCGATCAGCGCCAGCAAGGCAAAAGCGGTCACGCCGTCGCGAATCAGCCGCAGGGCTCGTGTCACGCTTTCGCCTCCTTAAAAAACAAATCCTTGGCAAAGATGGCAAACATCTTCTTAAGAATTGTCGGTTAGGCTCTTATCCACCCTGGGATGAAGTTTCAACGTGCACATGAGTACCGGCGTAAGCACATCGACCGACAAGATTATCGTCGACAAGTCGCGTAGCCACCGCAACAAGGCCGTTTCCAAGGCCGTGCGGCAGACACGCGAACGTCTTCAGTCCGGTCATGCGTCCAATTCTTCCTTCGACCGCGATGTACTTAAAATGTATGTGGCATCCGCGCTGCAAGGCGCGACGATCATGCCGCTCTTCGTCGTCATCATCACTGCGCTTGGCGTTTATTTCACCCAGAACACGCAATTGCTCTTCTGGGCGCTGCTGACGCTTACCTGCCACGCCGGCAATATCCTGCTCGCGCGGCGCGCGCGGCGGCAGGAAATCACGTCGGAGAGCGCCCGCAGATGGCGCCGCCTGCTGCTCGCCGGCCAGTTCCTGCTCGGCTGCTGCTGGGCGGTCTTCGCGCTGCAAGGCTGCGACACCTGCGAACCGTCGAGCTTCATTCTCTATAAGGGCGCGACGCTGCTGATCGCGCTCTCCGTCACGGCGATGTCGAATTTCATGCTGACGCCCTCCGTGCTCGTCGCTTTCGCACCGGCGGTCGTGGCGCTCACCGTCAAGAGCGGCCTGTCGCGCGACCTGCTCGAAATCAGCCTGACCGCGGTCTTCACCACCACGGTCGTCTTCTTCAACTACATCAGCGACCGGCTCTTCCGGTCGAATCTCATGATCCTCTCCTACCAGTCGGAAAAGGACGATCTCATCGCCGAGCTCGAAGTAGCGAAGTCCATGTCGGACGAGGCCCGCCGTCGCGCCGAAGAGGCAAACCTCGCCAAATCCCGGTTCCTCGCCTCCATGTCGCACGAGCTTAGGACCCCGCTCAACGCCATCCTCGGCTTCTCCGAGGTGATGTCGGCCGAAGTGCTGGGGCCGCTCGCCAATCCGACCTATAAGGAATATGCCGGCGACATCCACCGCTCCGGCCAGCATCTGCTCGATCTCATCAACGAGATTCTCGACCTCTCGCGCATCGAAGCCGGCAAATACGAGCTGAGCGAGGAGGCGATCTCTCTGCTCGATATCACCGAGGATTGCATCGGCATGGTCCAGCTGCGCGCCCGCGCCAAGAACATTGCCATATCGGATCAGTTCGAACGGCAATTGCCGGCCATCTGGGCGGACGAGAAGTCGATGCGCCAGGTCGTGCTCAATCTTCTCTCCAACGCCGTCAAGTTCACGCCGCAGGGCGGCGAGATCCACGTCAAGGTCGGCTGGACGGCCGGCGGCGGTCAGTACATCTCGATCAAGGACAACGGCCCCGGCATTCCGGAAGACGAGATTCCGGTCGTGCTGTCGGCCTTCGGCCAAGGCTCGATCGCCATCAAGAGCGCCGAACAGGGCACCGGCCTCGGCCTGCCGATCGTCCAGGCGATTCTTGCCAAGCATGACGGGCAATTCCTGCTGAAATCGAAGCTGCGCGAGGGCACCGAGGTGATCGCCATCCTCCCCGCCAAGCGCGTGCTCCAGAGCCTGCCGGCGGTCGAAGAAGCCCAGGCCGTCGCCCGCAAGCGCAAGAGTTTCGCCTGAACTCAGTTGAAAAACAGATGCTTGCCGAGCACGTAGCCGAGATAGAGGCAGCAGGCGGCGATCATGCAGGTCACCGCGAAGGAGCCGAGATCCTTGGCATGTTTGCCGACGATCGAAATCTCCGGTGAAATCCGGTCGATCACTTCCTCGACGGCGGTATTCATCGCCTCCATCGAAAACAGCCCGAGAAACAGAAGCACCGCGATGACGATCTCACCGGCGCTCGCCCCTACCAGCGCCAGCGACACGATCGAAACGATGAAAAACCCGAGTTCCTGGCGGAAGGCCGCCTCCTTCAGCACACGCAGGAAGCCCGCCCAGGAATAGCTCGCCGCGGCGAGGAAATGCCGAAATCCGGTCTGCTTCGTCACCGCGGGCTTCACCAAGATCGATCCCCCAGAGCATGTCGCGCAAAAGTGTGCAGCGGTTTTGCGATAACGACATGCGTAAAACAAGGACTTAAAGCGCGGGCAAAGCGAATCTGAAAGATCGCGACGCGCTTTAATGCTTGTTGCTCACACCCGCCTGGGCAAAGGTCGCCATGCCCGAATGGCAGGCAGCGGCGGCCTTGACGATGCCGGCGGCGAGCGCCGCCCCGGTGCCTTCGCCGAGCCGCATGCCGAGCGCCAGAAGCGGCGTCTTGCCGAGCATCTCGATCGCGCGCAGGTGTCCGGGTTCGCTGGAAACATGGCCGATCAGGCAATGGTCGAGTGCGGATGGGTTGGCGGCTTTCAGGATCGCCGCCGCCGCGGTCGCGACATAGCCGTCGATCAGCACCGGGATGCGCTCCATGCGGGCGGCCAGGATGGCGCCGGCCATCGCGGCAATCTCGCGTCCGCCGAGCCGGCGCATGATCTCCAGGGGATCGTCGAGATGGTCGCTGTGCAGCTCCACCGCTTTTTCCACCGCCGCGATCTTGCGCTCCAGCATCTCGCCTTCCGCGCCGGTGCCTGGCCCCACCCAGTCGCGCGCCGAACCGCCGTAGAGCGCATAGTTGATCGCCGCCGCAATCGTCGTGTTGCCGATGCCCATCTCGCCGATGCAGAGCAGGTCGGTACCGCCGGCAATCGCCTCCATGCCGAAGGCCATCGTCGCGGCGCAATCGCGCTCGGAAAGCGCTGCCTCTTCGGTAATGTCGCCGGTGGGATAATCGAGCGCCAGGTCGAAAACCTTCAGCCCGAGATCATAGGCCACGCAGATCTGGTTGATCGCCGCCCCGCCGGCCGCGAAATTCTCCACCATCTGCTGCGTCACCGCGGGCGGAAAGGGCGTAATACCCTGCCTGGTGACGCCGTGATTGCCGGCGAAGATCGCCACCAGCGGCCGGTTGACGGCAGGTGTGCGGCCCGTCCAGGCGGCAAGCCAGAAAGCGATTTCCTCGAGCCGTCCGAGCGCGCCGGGCGGCTTGGTCAGTTGCGCGTCGCGTTCGCGCGCGGCCACCAGCGCTCGGGCATCCGGCCCCGGCAGGTCGCGAAGCAGAGTGCGGAAATCGTCGAACGGCAGGCCTGAAACGCTCATCTGTGCGGTTTTCCTATGAATCCGGGTATTCTTGTCTTTTCCACGCAAACCAACTTGTTTGCGTCGCGCAAATCAGCTTGTTTGCGGTGGCAACTCTCTTAAAGCGGGTGGACGACGCGAACAACTCCAAAAGCGCCCAGCGCCCTCCGGCGGAATGAAGCAGAATGAAGATCAAGGATCATGCGGTCGATACCGCCCGCGCCGTCGCCTTCTTGAGCCGCATTCCCATGCCGCAATCGCTGTTTGAAGGTTATGACGGCAGACTGGGCAGGCTGGTGCGCGCTTTCCCCTTCGCCGGCGTCCTCATCGGCGTCATCCCCGCCCTCGCCTTTCTCCTCCTTTTAAGCCTGCGATCAGATCCTCTGATGGCGGCTCTGATCGCGCTTTCCGTCCAGGTCGTCGCAACAGGCGCGTTGCACGAGGATGGATTGGCCGATACGGCCGACGGCATCGGCGGCGGCAAGAGCCGTGAACACAGCCTTCTCATCATGAAGGACAGCCGGATCGGCACCTATGGCGCGATAGCGCTGATCCTCTCCTTCGCGATCCGCGCAGCCGCACTTTCCGCTGTTGCCCGTGATTCCTCGGCATTCGCCGCAGCCCTTGCCATTCCCGCCGTCGCGGCTCTCAGCCGCGGCACCATCGCCTGGCACTGGCAAAGGCTGCCGCCGGCAAAATCCGATGGCGTGGCCGCCTCGGCCAGCCAGCCGGACGAAGCGGCGATGCAGTTTGCGCTCACCGCAGCCGGCCTCCTCGCGGCGGTGCTGATCTGGCCGGCATTCGGCCTCAGGCCGCTCGTTGCAAGCCTCCTCGCCACCGGCATCGCAGGGCTTGCCTTCACCGCCTTCATTCGCCGCAAGCTCGGCGGCCACACCGGCGACACGCTCGGCGCGACCCAGCAGGTTTGCGAAATCGCCGCCATCTGCGCTCTTGCCACCGCTCTTTGAAACCCCGATATGTCACTCATGCAAACACCCTGCGTCCACGTCTGCTCCATGGTTTCAGGCTCTGGTTTTTGCGCCGGATGCGGCCGGACTCTTGAAGAGATCGGCGGCTGGATGGGCTATTCCGATGCCGAGCGGCGCCGGATCATGGCGCTGCTGCCGGCAAGGCTTTCAGGCGCCGTCATGGCGTCGAACCCGACGAAACCAGAACTCGCCGGCGGGCCGGAGCGGCCTTTATGATCCGTTTGATCCTCCTGTTCCTCGTGATCGGCATCGGCCTTGCCGTGCTGATCGTCAACAATGACAGCGGCCGCATCCTCGGCCTGCAGAGCGACGACTTCGGCCGCTTCATCTATCTGCTGCCGATCGCGCTGATGCTGTCGGCCGGCATCTGGGGAAGCCGGCGAAACGTCGGAGAAACGATGCGCCATATGATGATCTGGCTCGTCATCATCCTGGCGCTCGCAACCGTCTACCTCTACCGCCAGGAAGCGCTCGCCGTCGGCAACCGGCTGCTCGCCGGCCTCGTTCCCGGCCGCGCCGTCGTCGTCACGACGAGCGAAGGCGGCCAGGAAGTCATCCTGCACAAGCTGCTGAACGGCCATTTCGAAGCCGATGTCGGCGTCAACGGCCAGACCGTCGAAATGCTCGTCGATACCGGCGCCAGCATGGTGGCGCTCTCGCATGAAGATGCCGAAAGAATCGGCATCGACCTCTCCCGCCTCACCTATTCCATGACCGTCATGACCGCCAACGGCCGCAGCCGCGCCGCACCGATCACGCTCGATCAGGTCGCGATCGGCCCGATCGTCCGTAACAACGTCGCAGCCAGCGTCGCCGAGGACGGCCGCCTCGACCAGAGCCTGCTCGGCATGAGCTTCCTGGAAACCCTGGGCTCCATGCAGATGCAGACCGACGAACTCCGCCTGCGCGATTGAGATCACCAGCTTTCGGCAGGCTCTCCATCAGCAATGGAGTTTGCGGATCGGCGGTCGATAAAAGCTGCGAAAAGCGCTGCCGACAAGGCAAGCGAGGCCGATATCAGCAACATCAGGAAGAGCGTGGGAACTGCGCCTGCCTTCTCTAGAAACAGGCCGGCAATCGAAGCGATCAATGCACCGCCGGCAATCGACATCGCGGCGGCAAGGCCTGCTGCGGTTCCCGCGAGATGGGCGCGAACGGACATGACACCCAGATTGGCAGCAGGAAAGGTCAAGCCATTGCCGATGCCAATGAAGACGCACGGCCCGAAAAATGCCAGGACATGCGTGACGCCTGAGATCGAGAGAACCAGCCCTAACAACAGGCCCATACACGTCGACAGGCGTGCGATGACGAGCGTCCTGCTCAGCGATTTCCGGGCGAATCGGGCAGCGAGATAGCTGCCGAAAATAAATCCGGCAGGCACCATCCCCATGAAGAAGCCGAGTTTCGCGCTTGATCCGCCAAGCGACGTGCCTACGGCCAAGGATGCACCTCCGAGGAAGATATAGAGTGTGCCTGTGGAGCAGGCCATGCACGCGGCGTAGGCCCAGAACCGCGCCGAATTCAGCAATTGCCCATAGGAGGCGAAGTAGCTGCCTTGCGGTCTCGCGGAGTGACCTGAGGTTTCCTTCAACTCGCGCATGGATATGGCGAGGATTGTCGCGCCCAGCAGCGCAAGGGTGACGAAGATCGCCCGCCATCCGAAGAGCTCGTCCAAAACGCCGCCCAAGGTAGGGCCGAGCATCGGCGCAATCGCCCATCCCATGGCGGCGTAACCGATCCTGTTGGCGGCCTGGCGTTCACCCGCCGTCTCCTTGATGACGACGAGGGCGACGCAGAAGCAGGCGGCGATCGAGGCCTGCATCACACGAAAGAAAAGGAAAATGCCGATATTGGGAGCAAGGGCGCAACCGATGGACGCGACGATGAAAATCGAGACGGCGATCAGCGCGACCGGCCGGCGCCCATATCGATCCGACATCGCGCCTGCGACGATTTCGGTCAGCGCATTGACGACCGCATAGCCCGCGATCGAGAGATTGACGAGCGCGAAATCGGCCTGGAAGGTGGCCGCGATCTTCGGCAGCGCCGGCAGATAAATATTGACCGGCAGCACCGAGAGCGCCGTCAGCAGGAGAAGGACTGTACGCCGTGGCGCAGCGGCTGAGGCCGTGGCCGTTTCCCCGGCCGTGCGGCCGGCAGTCTGAATGGAGTCGTCGCGTGTCATGGTCTTGCCCGTCTTGTCAGCGAGATGTTGTGGAAGAACCCGACGAGGCGAAGCGCACATTCAGGGCACAAAAAAAGCCCCGTCAGGAGCTTGATTTACCGCGCATGGGGCTGATCGCCGGATGGTTACACCATCCTGCCCATGCGCCCTATCACCACGACAAGAACCATTGCGATCTTCATGACCGCTACAGCTAGACGGAAACCCGGACCTCGTCAACGCCAGGTTTCCTACGCTGCGAATATCGCCCGATGCCGCTTTACGGCGGCGGCCCGATCTGTCACGTTCGAGAGCAACAACAAGACCACAAAGAGCAAAAAGAAACTCCTAGTCTGGTGGCACCCCGCATGTTCGACCGGCATTCGCTTGAAGCGAAGGCTTTGACCCATGGGTGCGACAGGAGTTTTGCGATGAATTCATTCTGGCCGATCGTCGTCGGCGGCATTCTGCCCGCCATGTTCTGGGGCATCACCGCCATCTTTCAGAAGCAGAGCGCCACGGCCGCGACCGGCTCCGCCGTTTATCTGATCGCATTCGGTTCGGCCTGCGCACTCGCAGGCCTGATCGCCGCACTGATCTGGCGCCCCGCGCCCTGGACCGCCGAGGGCCTTGGTTTTGCCGTCACCGCAGGCGCCTGCTTCGCCGCCGGCACCGGCCTCATCAGCTTCGCGCTCTTTGCTTACGGCGTCCCCGTCTCGAAACTCGCTCCGATCTGGAGCTGCAACGTGCTGGTGACGCTGGCAATCGCCGCCGTCCTTCTCGGCGAAGCCTCCGAACTGAACATGGTCAAGCTTGCCATAGGCACCCTCCTCATCCTGTCAGGCGCCCTCCTCGTCAGCAGTGCGTGAGCGTAGTCAATAAGAGATCAGAACTTCACCGATCCGCTGGCGCCGCCTTACAACCAGCAGAGTCGTGACACCAGAGTCAGCCTCACCCGACAAAATATTGACAGTAGCTCGCCGACCGGAGAATTCGATCCGCGATCGCGAGTTCTGAAATGAGCAAGGATTCGGCGAGCAATAAATGCTCAATTCACCATTCGCCCCTGAGCCCGAATACAATGTGATCGCAAGATTGATGGTGGGATCGCTTTGATCGGCGAGGCTGCAGGTACTGTCAGGAAGGCATGACACCTCAGCGGAAAAAGGCTCCTTTCCCTCGATCGCGACGGCATAGGTAACCTTGATGGGATGGGTGGCCTCCTCCGACAGACTCTGCTGCTGAGCTAGGCAGAAGATCGAGGCGATTGCAAAACATCCGAACACATTGCTGCCACCCATCCCGATTGCCCCATGAACCGACCAAACCTTGCCGAGCAATCTTGATGTTGAAATTACGGCTCCTTTAGGACCGCATCAGTTGCGCAGCCGATACCCCGTCTTGAAGATCCAGCCGAGCGTTCCCAGGCAAATCGCCAGGAACATCGTGATCATCGCCAGGCTGATCGCGGGATTGACGTCGGCGATCCCGTAAAAGCTCCAACGAAAGCCGCTGACGAGATAGAGAACCGGGTTGAAGTGGCTGACCGCCTGCCAGAAGGGCGGCAGCATGTTCACCGAATAGAAGCTGCCGCCAAGGAAGGTCAGCGGCGGCACGACCAGCATGGGAATGAGGTTCAGCTGCTCGAAATTGCCGGCCCAGATGCCGATCATGAAGCCGAACAGGCTGAAGGTGATCGCCGTCAGCAGGAAGAACAGGACCATCATGAAGGGATGCTCGATCCTCACGTCCACGAAGAGATTGGCGGTGAGCAGGATGATGACACCGATGATGATGCCCTTGGTGGCCGCCGCTCCGACATAACCGAGCAGGATCTCCGTCATCGCCACGGGCGCGGAAAGCACCTCGTAAATCGTGCCGGTGAATTTCGGGAAATAGATGCCGAACGAGCCGTTGCTGATGCACTGGCCGAGCAGCGTCAGCATGATGAGGCCCGGCGTGATGAAGGCGCCGTAGGACACGCCCTCCACTTCCTGGATGCGCGAACCGACCGCGGCCCCGAAGACGATGAAATAGAGCGAGGTCGAGATGACGGGCGAGATGACGCTCTGCAGCAGCGTGCGGCGCGTGCGCGCCATCTCGAAGAAATAGATCGATTTGACCGCCTCGAAGTTCATTTGCCCGCTCCTACCAGCGCCACGAAGATATCTTCGAGCGAGCTCTGCCGCGTCGAGAGATCCTTGAAGTGAATATTGTTCTCGCCGAGCCGGGTCAGCAGCGTCGCGATGCTTTCCTGCTCGTTGTTTGCGTCGAAATCATAGGTCAGCCGGTTGCCGTCCGCTTCCAGCGTCAGTCCGTTGCCGGCAAAACAATCCGGCAGCCGCGCGAGCGGTTCGACGAGATCAAGGATGAGCTGCTTGCGGCCGAGCTTGGCCATCAGCGCCGCCTTGTCCTCGACGAGCAGCAGCTCGCCGCCGTTGATGACGCCGACACGGTCGGCGATCTCCTCGGCCTCCTCGATATAATGGGTGGTGAGGATGATGGTGACGCCGGAGGCGCGAAGCTCTTCGACGACATGCCACATATCCTTGCGCAGTGTCACGTCGACGCCGGCCGTAGGCTCGTCGAGGAAAAGAATATCCGGCTCATGGGAAAGCGCCTTGGCGATCAGCACGCGCCGCTTCATGCCGCCCGAAAGCTGGCGCAGCATATTGTCCTTCTTGTCCCAGAGCGAAAGGGCGCGCAGCACTTCTTCGATATGGGCGGGATTGGCTTTCTTGCCGTGCAGCCCGCGGGAAAAGGTCACCGTATTGAACACGGTTTCGAACTGGTCGGTGGTCAGTTCCTGCGGCACCAGCCCGATCATCGAACGGGTGGCGCGGAAATCCTTGACGACATCGTGGCCGGCGACCAGCACTTGGCCGCCGCTCGGATTGGCGATGCCGCAGATGATCGAGATCAGCGTCGTCTTACCCGCGCCATTCGGCCCGAGCAGCGCCAGGATCTCGCCCTTTTCGACAGTGAGATTGATGCCTTTCAGGGCCTCGAAGCCATTGGCATAAGTCTTTGTGAGGTTCTGAACGGAAATAATGGGGGCCATGCAGGACTCTTGCGGATTCGGAAGTATTTCGGCCCGCTATATAGTTCGTCTGTGACGCTTTGACATCCTTCGGGAACGTGAACACTGCATTCACACAGCACCAACACCGTCACCAACGCCACAAGATCACTGTACGGTGACACGACCTGAATAGCCGGCTTTCGGCTATCGCATCGACGGCCGATCCTGCTGTGAAAAGAAAAATATGGCCGGCTTGGAATGTCATCATCCGGTGATGTTCATGCCCGATAAGAGAGCCGAGGCAAGCACCGGCATCCGCCCCGCCGCCCATTCCTTTGCGGAGCCGTCTTCCCGGCGTTCTCGTTGCGCCCTTTTCCGCTGTCTCGGCATGTAATGAAAGTTATTGTCAGTCACCAAGTTCTTGGAACCGGCCAGTACCCCTGTTCAGCCGCGTTCGTCTCAGCCGGCCTCCGCGCCGGCTTTTCTTTTTGCGAAACATGGGGGACATCGGTCGCGGGTGGAAGGCAGCAGACGCTACCCCTCACAACTCATCATAATTGAACCAGTCGAAATCCGCCGCCTTGCCCCGCCCAGACGTATCGAAGGCAAACACGCCGGCAAAGGCGCCGGTGAAGGAGCCGTGTTCCCCACGCCCGCCCTCGTCGGAAATCACGCCGGCGTCGAGAACCGGGCCGATCGCCTGCCAGGCGCCTTTGCCTTCGGTCTGCCAGAAAAACTGCAGGTCGTTCTCGCGGATTTCCATCGCAAGCTGGACGCGGCCCTCGGCGGGGATCGCCACACCGCTGTCGGCGGGAAAGCTGAGGCGCCCGTTCGGATAGTCGCCGTTGCAGGAGAGGATCGTCACGCAGCGGCCGAGTGTTTCGTGCAGCGTCACGGCAATCGCGTGGAACTTGTGGCGGTTGTAGTAGTGCGTCAACCCCGCGACCTGCTGATAGGTGTCGGGCGAGAATTCGATCACGGTCTCGCAACGGAAACTATGATGCTCCTGCCGGCGGGCGACCAGCGACTGCTCGAACCAGGAGCCGATGCTCTCGCGACCGATCAGACGCAGGTGGCCGGGACGGTCCGTCAGGTTGAAGATGCGCTGGGGCTCGGGCGTGCGCAGCCACTGGAAATCAGCCGGCAGCTTGCCTCCGTCGAAGCTGTATTCGGTGCGCATCGGCTTCTCTATCGGCACGGCGCCGAAGAGGCCGGGCGCCTCGACATCGGGCACCGAGGTGCCGTTTTCCAGATAAAGCCAATCGTCGTCGCGCCAGACGCATTTCTGCAGGCTCGTTTCGCGCCCCAGCGTGCAGCGCCGCTTCGGCGGCAGCGGCCGGCCGCAGAGATGGGTGTGATAAGCCTGCCCGTCAGGCGTCTCGACATATTGGCCGTGCCCTGTCCGCTGCAGCACCGCGCCCGGCTGATCCTTGGAGGTGATGAGATGCATGTTCGGATGCATCTCGTAAGGCCCTTCGATGCTGCGCGAGCGCGCCATGGTGACGGCATGGTCGTATCCCGTGCCGCCTTCAGCGGTCGTGAGATAATACCAGCCGTTCCTCTTGAAGAGATGCGGCCCCTCGACGAGGCCGAGCGGGCTTCCGGCGAAGACGTTGCGGATCGGGCCTTTCAGCGCCTTGGTCGCCGGGTCCCATTCCTGCAGCAGGATGCCGTCGAAGGCCGGCGATTTCGGTGAGCCGCCGAAGCTTTCGGTGCGGTGGTTCCACTGCATGTTGACGAACCATTTGCGGCCGCCATCGTCGTGAAAGAGCGAGGGATCGAAACCGGAGGAATTCACATAGACCGGCTCGGACCATTCGCCCTCGATCGAGGGAGAGGTCACGATGTAATTATGCGCATCCTTGAAATTGCCGTCGAAACGCTTGACGTCGGTATAAACGAGCCAGAACTGCCCGTCTGCATAGGAAAGGCACGGCGCCCAGATGCCGCAGCTATCGGGATTGCCGCGCATGTCGAGCTGCGAGGGGTGCTCCAGCGGCCGGCGCACGAGCGTCCAGTTCACGAGATCCCTGGAATGGTGGATCTGCACGCCGGGATACCATTCGAAGGTCGAGGTCGCGATGTAATAATCGTCGCCGACGCGGCAGATCGACGGATCGGGATTGAACCCGGGCAGGATGGGATTGCGGATCATGAACGGGCTCCTCCGAGATTATAGTTGTGGTACGTACGTCAAATGCGGGGCGACCATGGCGCCAACTCTATGCTCGGCTTGACCCGAGCGATGTCACAAAGATACGGCCAGGCGATACTCCGACAGACGAGAAAGGACGAAGGCGCTGCCGCTTGCCCCTTCTCCCCCAGCGGGAGAAGATGCCGGCAGGCAGATGAGGGGGCGAGCGGTGAAGCCGCGAGTGCACTGAGCGCAAGCGAAGGCAAACAATGGTGTGCCGCGTGGCCCCCTCATCCGACCCTTCGGGCCACCTTCTCCCCGCTGGGGAGAAGAGGGAGCAAGCAGCACTCCCACCTCTCTTAATCCCGCTCCGCCGACTTCGCCCAGAGATTGATATCCGCCTCCTTGGCATAGACATCGATCTCCTTCAGCTCCTCAGCCGAAAACTCGATATTATCCAGCGCCTTGACGCAATCGACGATCTGCGAGGAGCGGCTGGCGCCGATCAGCGCCGAGGTCACGCGCCCACCGCGCAGCACCCAGGCGATCGCCATCTGCGCCAGCGTCTGGCCGCGCCTTTCGGCAATCTCGTTGAGCTTCCTGATATTGTCGATGATCGAGGGGCGGATGAAATCGCGCTTCAGGAAATGGTTCTGCGCCGCACGGCTGTCCTCAGGAATACCGCCGAGATACTTCGTCGTCAGCATGCCCTGGGCAAGCGGCGAGAACACGATGGAGCCCATGCCGACATCGTCGAGCGTATCGAGCAGCCTGTCGTCCTCGACCCAGCGATTGAGCATGGAATAGCTCGGCTGATGGATCAGGCATGGCGTGCCGAGTTCCCTAAGGATGGCGGCGGCTTCGCGGGTGCGCTGCGAATTATAGGAGGAGATGCCGACATAGAGCGCCCGGCCGGAGCGGACGATATGGTCGAGCGCGCCGCAGGTTTCCTCAAGCGGCGTGTCGGGGTCGAAACGGTGGGAATAGAAGATGTCGACATAGTCGAGGCCCATGCGCTTCAGGCTCTGGTCGCAGGAGGCGATCAGGTACTTGCGGCTGCCCCATTCGCCATATGGGCCTGGCCACATGTCGTAGCCGGCCTTCGAGGAGATGATCAGTTCGTCGCGAAGCCCGGCAAATTCGGTGCGTAGGATCTCGCCGAAAGCGGTCTCGGCGCTGCCGGGAGGCGGGCCGTAATTGTTGGCGAGATCGAAATGGGTGATGCCGAGGTCGAAAGCCGTGCGGCACATGTCGATCTTGCGGTCATGCGGCGTGTCGCCGCCGAAATTGTGCCACAAGCCAAGGGAAACGGCCGGCAGCTTCAGGCCGGAACGGCCGGTGCGGTTATATTTCATCTTCGAATAACGGTCTGCGGCCGGTTGCCAGCTCATGAAACTCTCCTTGGATACAATGTCTTTGTAGTCATCATGTCAGGCACAGGCCCGAGCGTAACGGCACTATTGGAGCAAGCGCGCTGGCACGGCAAGCATACGGCGCACGCTCTCTATGACTGCGCGCGCCGACCTTCTTTGACGGCAGGCACTGCCTCCAACGTCGTCATGCTCGGCCTTGTGCCGAGCATCTGCTGCGCTCTCGGTAGATCCTCGGGACAAGCCCGAGGATGACGACGCCAACGTGGCGTCCTGAGGGTAAAAGTCTCGGGCCAAACGAGCCCCGAGACAACACCCCTCCGCTATCTCAACAGCGCCTGCGCCTCTTCGATGCCGAGCGCGGCCGGCTGGGTGCAGGTCGTCGTCAGATCGATGAAGCGGCCCTCCTCGCCCGACTTCAGGATCGAGGTCATGACGTCGACGCCGTGCAGCGTGCGGTCGAGCGAGCAGCGCGCGTCGCGGCCCTCGATCAGCGCCATCACCATATCGGCAAGCCCGGCCGTGCGGTAGTTGGCGCGCGCCCCGTTCGGACTTTCCTGGTTGATCTTGCCGAAGGGATGCTCCCAATCATCGAGCGGCTTGATGTCCTTGTCGCGGCCGCTCGCCTCGACGGTGCCGCCGAAGAAGTTCGGGTCCGGCACGTAAAGCGAGCCGTCGGTGCCGTAGAGTTCCATATTGGCATGGCGGTGCGACCACACATCCCAGCTCGCCGACAGCGTCACGGTGGCGCCGCTGACGAATTCGAGCAGCGCCTGGATCGTCGTCGGCGTCTTCACAGGGATGGTCTCGCCGTGGCGCGGCTGGCTGGTGATCGTGCGGGTCGCCGATGCCATCGAGGTCATGGCGCCGACGCGCTTCACCGGGCCGATCAGGTTGATCAGGTTGGCGATGTAATAGGGGCCTAGATCGAGGATCGGGCCGCCGCCCGGCAGGAAGAAGAAGTCCGGGTTCGGATGCCACATCTCCATGCCGGGGCTCATGACATAGCAGGCGCCGGAAGTGACCCGGCCGATGCCGCCGTCGTCGATGAACTTGCGGGCGAGCTGGTGGGCACCGCCGAGGAAGGTGTCGGGCGCGCAGCCGACGGCAAGGCCCTTCGCCTTGGCGATGCGGCGAAGCTCCTCGCCCTGCTCCAGCGTAAGGACCAGCGGCTTTTCCGAATAAACGTGTTTTCCGGCTTCGAGGATCGCCTTCGACACCGGAAAATGCGCGTCTGGAATGGTCAGGTTGACGACGACGTCGATCTCGTCATTGGCGAGAAGCGCGTCGATCGTCTGTGCCTTGACGCCATATTCCTTGGCGCGGGCCTCGGCGGCCTGCACATTGATATCGGCGCAGGCCAGCACCTTCAGCCCCTTGAAGAGCGGTGCGAGCGAGAAGTAGGTGGTGGAGATGTTGCCGCATCCGATGATGCCGACGCCAAGTTCCCTGGTCATGATGTGCCTCAGTAGGTCTTGATGGAAGCGATCGAGCGCGTGATGTTGCGGTCGATATCGTTCGGATTGTCGTGCTCGACGACGAAATGCTTGGCCTTGGTCTTCGCCTTGACGACCGGAAGCAGCTTGCCCCAGCCGATCGTGCCATGGCCGACATCGGCCCAGCCGCCTTCATCCGTGGCTTCGCCTGCCGGCGCAATGTCCTTGACGTGCACGGCGCTGATGCGGTCCCCGAGCTTCTCGACCCAGGCATAGGGGTCCGCGCCGCCGCGAACGACCCAGGCGATATCCGCTTCCCAGGTAATGTCGGGCGCGCCTTCGAAGATGCGCTCGATCGGCAGCGAACCGTCGGCGAGCTTCACGAATTCGAAGTCGTGATTGTGCCAGCCGAATTCATAGCCGGCATTCTTGTAGGGCTTGCTCATTTCCTGCAGGCGCTTGCCGAAGGCGAGCCAGCCGGCAGCATCCGTCGGGCGCTGGTCGGGCATCAGATGCGGCGCATAGATCGAATCCATGCCGAGGATTTTGGCGATCTGCAGCGACTTCTCGACACTGCCATCGAGGAAATCGGGGCTGAAATGGCCGGTCGCCATGACAAGGCCGTTCTTGTCGAGATCGGCGCGCAGGCTCTTCAGGCCGGCTTCATCCAGTTCGGCATAGATGCCGCCGAAACCTTCGACTTCGCCGTAACCGGCCTTGCCGAGCTTCTCAAAGATCGCCGACAAAGGCGGGAAATTGCGCGCGCTGTAGAGCTGGTAGCTGAGTTTCGTCATCATGTTCTCCTTGGGCCTCGTGCCCATTTCTTGGAAGGATCAATCCGCCGATTGGCAGGAATGCAGGTCGTAGAAGCGGAATTCCGGCAGCTTGCCGCGTTCGAGCGGATGTGCCGGAGTGAAGGTGATGCGGCGGCTCTCGCCTGCTGCAAGATCGAAGGCATTGTCGGAATATTTGCCGTCCGTCTCGCTTTCGATCATCACGAAGAGCGCAAGTCCCCTGGCGGTGACGTTGATGTCGACAGCGCCGCTCGCCTCGACATATTCATGGGTGACGGTCAGGCCCGACGGCTCCAGCTCCAGCGCCTTATAGGTGCCGTTGACATAGTGCCCCTCGCCGCCCATGCCGTTCGAGGCGGTGAAATGCCAGGCAAGCAGCGTTCCCTCGGCAATCTCGGACACATCGATGGTCGCGGCCGTCACCGCCGCATCCGGCGAACACATGGCCTGCACGTCTTTCAGGTGCTTCCGCTCGCCCTTCATCGTCAGAAGCGAGATCGAAAGGTCGACGCTGACGTCCGAAAGCGTGTCGTTGACGAGCGAGAAGCGGATCGTCTTGCCGTCTTCCGAGGGAATGGCGGCGACCGCCACCGGCTGGAAGAAACGCTTGACGAGATAATGCATCGCCTTCCAGCGGCCGCCATAGTCGAGGCTGGACCAGGAGGCGACCGGCCACGTGTCGTTGAGCTGCCAGTAGATCGTGCCCATGCAGTGGGGTTTGAGCGAGCGCCAATATTCCACCGCCGTCTTGATCGCGAGCCCCTGCTGGATCTGGGAGAGATAGACGAAGTTCGGGAAATCCTTGGGAAAGCGGAAATAGCGGAACATCGTGCCGGCGATGCGCTCGTTGCCGCCGGCATTCTTCTGGTGCAGTTCCATGACCGGCGAAGCGACGTTCATGTCCTTCTCTTCAGCATAGGTCCTGATGACAGGCAGCGACGTATAGGACTGGAAGCCGAATTCCGAGCAGAAGCGCGGGCGCACCGAACGGTAATTGTCGAAGGATTTGTTCTCGTGCCAGACCGACCAGTAATGCATGTCGCCGGAGCCGTCGGCATGCCAGGCGTCGCCAAAATCGAGATAGCCCGAGGCCGGGCTCGACGGCCACCACAGCGCGCCGGGCAGCGCCTTCTTCACCGCCTGCTCGATCGTGCGGTTGAGGCGGTCGTAGGAGACGAGATAGCGGTCTCGGTCCTTCCGCGATTCCTCGAACCAGGTGAGCGCTCCCACAAGTTCGTTGTCGCCGCACCAGAGCGCGATCGAAGGATGCGAGCAGAGCCGGCGCACCTGGTAATCCACCTCGATCGCCACGTTGTCGAGGAACTCGTCGGTCGAGGGATAGAGGTTGCAGGCGAACATGAAGTCCTGCCAGACCATGAGGCCCAGCCGGTCGCAGAGATCGTAGAAATGATCCTGCTCGTAGAAGCCGCCGCCCCAGACGCGGATCATGTTCATGTTGGCGGCTTTCGCCGATTGCAGCAGATCCTCGGTCTTTTCAGGCGAAGACAGCGAATAGAGCGCGTCGGCCGGAATCCAGTTGGCGCCGCGGCAGAAGATTTCGCGGCCGTTGACCTTGAAGGCGAAACGGCTGCCCGCCGCGTCCGGCGTGGTGATCAGCTCGATGGTGCGCAGGCCGATCTGCTTCGTCACTTCCTCGTCGGAGAGTTCAACAGAGAGCGTATAGAGCGCCTGCTCGCCGCTGCCGGAGGGCCACCAGAGACGCGGATTATCGATATGGAAGAGATGGTGGACATCGGTCTCGCCCTTGACGCCGACATCGAGACGGACACGCTCGCCGTCGAGATCGAAATAGACCTGTGCGATGCCGGGATGCTTGGCAAACAGGCTCGCCGTCACCATGAGATCGACCGAGCCGTCATTATTATGGACCTGGCGGGAGACGACATGTTCGATGCGCGCCGTCTCGAGCTTCTTCAGCGCGATCGTGCCATAGAGGCCGAACGGCGCGATGGCGATATTCCAGTCCCAGCCGAAATGGCATTGCGGCTTGCGCAGCATGTTGCCGTCGGGAATCGGTGAATTGCCGGTGCTGTAGGGAATGTAGAAAGGCTGCTGCTTCTGCCGCTCGGCGCCAATGGCGGGGTTGGAGGCAAAGACGATGCGGATCGAATTGTCGCCTGATTTCAGCATGCTGGACACATCAGGCCGGTAGCGCCGAAAGCTGTTGTCGGCTTCGAGCGCCAGGAAACCGTTGACGTAGACGCTGGCGACCGTGTCGAGATAGTCGACATCGAGATACCAGTCGCCCTCGACCTCCTGCAGCGAAAAGCTGCGCTCGACCGCCCATTCCCGCTCAGCGACCCACTGCACCTTCTCCTCGTTGCGGCCGAAATAAGGATCGGGGATCAGCCCTGCCCGATGCAGCGCCGTGTGCACGTCACCGGGCAAGGTGATGGCGCTCTTGATCTCACCATCGACGGAGGTGAGTTGCCACGAACCGGAAAGGTCGATGCTGGAGGAGGTCGATTGTTGAGTCACGATGTCATTTCCGATTTTGAAAGGGGATGATCTTGAGAAGGAAGGGCGAAGGTGACTATTTCCCCGCCTTGTCGTTCGTCAGGGACGTTTCCTTCCCCTCACCCTTCGCCAGAGGCGCCCCACCTCTCCTCCCTCATTCCCTTCCTCGGGCTTTGCCCGAGGGATGTCACAGGAATCCAGTGCGCCCAGGTCCCTGGGCGCGGGAGACCCCTACGTGGTAAAGAGTCATTCACGGCGCAGACGCGCCGTGGCTGGATTCCTGTGACGAGCACAGGAATGAGGGAGGATGGGGCATCAGTCGAATTCATATTCAATTGCCTTGGAAGAGCAGGCGGCGCCATCTCCGACGTCACCCGCAAAATTCCCCTACAGACGCAGCTCACTATCCGCATCGAACACCGAAGCCAACGCCATGTCGAAGCTGAGTTTCACCTTGGCGCCGACATTGAAGCGGCGTGCGCCGTTGACGCGTACCGACATGGTGTGACCGGCATGTTTCAACCACAGAAGATTATCCGCGCCCATCGGCTCTTCGATATCGACGGTCGCGTCATGCTCTTCACCGCCGGCATTCTCGTTGACCTTGATGTGTTCGGGGCGCACACCGAGCACCACCTTGCGGCCGGGCTGCAGCGTCTCGTTGGCATCGTAGGCGGCGAGCGAGAAAGTGACGCCGTTCGCCACGAAGGCGATGCCGTCGCCCGAGCTGACCAGCTCGCCGCGCAGGAAATTCATCGACGGCGAGCCGATGAAACCGGCGACGAAGAGATTGCGCGGCCGGTTGTAGATCGTCGTCGGATCGTCGAGCTGCTGAATGATGCCGCTCTTCATGATGGCGATGCGGTCGGCGAGCGTCAGCGCCTCGATCTGGTCGTGGGTGACATAGATCATCGTGTTCTTCAGCGATTGGTGCAGGCGCTTGATCTCGACGCGCAGCTCCGAACGCAGCTTGGCGTCGAGGTTGGACAGCGGCTCGTCGAACAGGAAGACGTCGACGTCACGCACCAGCGCCCGGCCGATCGCCACGCGCTGGCGCTGGCCGCCTGATAGTTCGGCCGGCTTGCGCTTCAAAAGCGGCTGGATCTGCAGGATCTCGGCCGCGCGCGCCACGCGCTTGTCGATCTCGGCCTGCGGCACCTTGGCGACGCGAAGGCCGAAGGAAAGGTTCTTCTCGACGCTCATCTGCGGATAAAGCGCATAGGACTGGAAGACCATGCCGATGCCGCGGTCCTTCGGCTCCTCCCAGGTGACGTTCTTGCCCTTGATGAAGATCTGCCCTTCCGAAGCGTCGAGCAGGCCGGCGATGCAGTTGAGCAAGGTCGACTTGCCGCAGCCGGACGAGCCGAGCAGCACGAGGAATTCGCCGTCGTTGATGTCGAGATTGAGATCCTTGAGCACGCTGACCGCGCCGAAGTTCAGCGACAGATCCTTGATGGAGACGCTCGAATTGGAGACAGTTGAATTCATGTTCATGTGATCACCCCTTCACTGCGCCGGCGGCGATGCCGCGAACGAAAAGCCGCCCGGAGACGAAATAGACGATCAGCGGCACCAGGCCGGTGAGGATCGTCGCTGCCATGTTGACGTTGTATTCCTTCACGCCCTGGACGGAATTGACGATGTTGTTGAGCTGCACGGTCATCGGATAGGTATCCGGCCGGGTGAAGACCACGCCGAACAGGAAGTCGTTCCAGATGCCCGTGACCTGCAGGATCATTGCCACGACGAAGATCGGCAGCGACATCGGCATCATGATCTGCAGGAAGATCTGCCAGAAGCCCGCCCCGTCGACACGCGCCGCCTTGAACAGCTCCTCCGGCAGCGACACGAAGTAGTTGCGGAACAGCAGCGTCAGGATCGGCATGCCGAAGATCGAATGCACGATGACGAGGCCGGTCAGCGTGCCGTAGATGCCGATTTCGCGCAGGATGATGACGATCGGATAGATCATCACCTGATAGGGAATGAAGGCGCCGATGATGAGGACCGAGAAGAAGAACTCGGAACCCTTGAAACGCCAGTTCGCCAGCGCATAACCATTGACCGAGGCGATGGCGATGGAAACGACGACCGAGGGAACGGTGATGCGCACCGAATTCCAGAAGCCGCGCGAAAGACCGTCGCAATTGAGGCCCGTGCAGGCCGTCGCCCAGGCCTTCACCCAGGGTTCGAAGGTGATCTCCATCGGCGGCGAGAAAATGTTGCCGAGCCTGATTTCCGGCATTCCCTTGAGGGAGGTGACGACCATCACGTAAAGCGGGATCAGGTAATAGACGGCGGCCACGAAAAGCGTGCCGTAGATGATGATGTTGCGGCCGGAAACCACCGGCCGCGGCTTCGGTCCGGACGGACCGGAAACCGCCTTGCCTTCGAAGGGGGCGCCGCCGTCGACTGATTTGAGAGCGATATTGTCAGACACGCTTGCGCCCTCCGCCGAATTCCAGATATGCCCAGGGAATGATGATGATGGCGACCGTGACGAGCATCATGGTCGAGGCGGCAAAGCCCTGGCCGAGATTCTGCGCCTGGAACATGTAGTCGTAGACGTATTTCGCCGGCACTTCCGACGAGATGCCGGGACCGCCAGACGTCTGCGCCACGACGAGGTCGTAAACCTTGACGATGCCCGAGGCGATGATGACGATCGTCGTGATGAAGACCGGCCGCATCATCGGAATGACCACGAGCAGATAGGTCTTCCACATCGGAATGCCGTCGACGCGGGCCGCTTTCCAGATATCCTCGTCGATGCCGCGCAGGCCCGCGAGCATCAGGCACATGACGAGACCCGTGCCCTGCCAGAGCGCCGCGATCAGAATGCCGTAGATGACGATTTCAGGCGTATAGAGCGGATTGAAGGTGAAACCCGTCCAGCCGAGCGAGCGCACCACGGACTGCACGCCGAAATCCGGATTGAGAATCCACTGCCAGACAAGGCCGGTGACGATGAAGGACAGCGCGAAGGGATAGAGGAAGATCGTGCGGAAGGTGTTCTCGAACCGGATCTTCTGATCCATGAGAGCCGCCAGCAGGAACCCTATGACCAGGCTGAAGATCAACGACAGCACGCCGTAGATCGCCAGGTTCTCGATGGACACGACCCAGCGCGGGGCGGCCCAGAGACGCTCATATTGCTCGACACCGGCGAAGCTCAATCGCGGCAGGAGCTTGGAATTGGTGAAGGAATAGAACACGGTCCAGATCGTGCCGCCGACGAAGATGACCATGGCGGTGAGGATCATGGGAATGGAGGCAATCTTCGAGTTCAGATTGCGCAGCAATTTAAACGGCCGGCCGGCTTTCGCTTGACCTGTCATGCGTTTCCTCCTGAAGCGCACTCGCTTCGGTGATCGGGACGCCGCCTGAAAACGGTGCCCTTCCCGTCCCTATCGGCAACCCGCCCGCGGCCCGCGCATGCGCGCGCTCGCGTCCGGCTGCCGAAGCTCGCGCCGGGATCGGAGATCCGGCGGAGTCCGGCCCTGCGAAACGCAGGACCGGACCTGATGAGCCCGAGGACCGAGGATCAGTCGGCCGAAGAGATGATTTCGGTGAAACGCTTCTGGGCGTCTTCCGGCGTCATCGACGGATTGGCGAAGAATTCGGAGAAGAGATCTTCCTTCTGCTTCTGGCTGTCGGCCGAAAGCAGCTGGTCGGTCCCCTGGATCACGTTGCCCTTCGCCAGGATGTCGAGACCCTTCTTCATGCAATCGTTGGCGGCGGCGAGATCGACGTCGCCGCGCACCGGCAGCGAACCCTTCTTCAGGTTGAAGGCAACCTGGGTCTTGGGATCGAGCAGGGTCTTGGCAAGTACCGCCTGCGCCTTGGACTTCTCCTCGTCCTTCAACAACGGGAAGTAGAAGGCGTCACCGCCGGTCGAGATGATCTCGTTGACGCCGAGGCCCGGCAGGCAGGTGTAGTCGGTGCCGGCCTTCTGGCCCGCGAGCGCGAACTCGCCCTGCGCCCAGTCGCCCATGATCTGGCCGCCGGCCTTGCCCGTGATGACGAGGTTGGTCGCCTGGTTCCAATCCTGGACGTTGCTGCCCTTGGACATACGGCGGGCGTCGTCGGCAGCCTTGAAGACCTTGGCCATTTCAGGACCGGCGGCAGCTTCGGCGTCCTTGTCCTTGAAGACCTTGTTGAACGTATCCTTGCCGGCGATCGCGACCATCAGCACGTCGAAGGCGCCTGCGGCCTGCCACGGCTGACCGCCGACGGCGAGCGGGATGATGCCCGCCTTTTCGAGAGCCGGAGCAGCGGCGACGAACTCGTCCCAGTTCTTCGGAACTTCGACGCCGGCCTTCTTGAAGGCGGCGTTCGAAAGCCACAGCCACTGCCAGGAGTGGATGTTGACCGGAGCGCAGTAGATCTTGCCGTCGATCGTGCAGGAATCGAGCAGGCTCGACGGACGAATGATGTCCTTCCACTTCTCGGCGGTGGCGACATCGGTCAGGTCGCGCATCAGGCCGGCCTGGACGAGTTCCTCGGCCTGGCGGCCATGGTTGAACTGGGTGGCGCCCATCGGGTCGCCGCCGGTGATGCGGCTGATCATGATCGGGCGAGCGGTGCCGCCGGAACCGGCGATCGCACCGTCGACCCAATGGTTGCCGGTGGCGTCGAATGCCTTGGCCAGCTCGGCGACAGCCGCGGACTCGCCGCCGGATGTCCACCAATGCGTGACTTCGAGATCGGTGGCGCTGGCGGCACTGAGCGGAAGCGCTGCCGAAGCGGCAAGCATGGCCGCCATCATACGAATTTTCATGAGTTCTCCTCCCTCACTGAAACGTTGCCGGAAAAACTTAGATCAATCGATTTCCCCACGCAACTGCCCGCCTGTAAATTTTTCTTTAAAGATCCGGATTGCCACTTCTGAATGCTTCGAATGGCCTCGCCACGTCAGTTGAATCCGCGACCGAACAGGCGTTTTCGCATATGCGGTATCGCTATATAACATTGAATATAAATAATAATTTTCTGACGTTATTTTTTAGCCGCATTTCATGCCTTTCGCATGTGCAAAAAAATCGAGCCCAAACCGCCGATTCAACCTATGCGAATGATGCTGCGACGCACACAAGAAAAACCACTCGACATTTCTACTGTATCGTTACAGATTGAATTCCTTAGGGAGGCGCGATTTTGGCAGGCGACGGGCTTACGGCGTCTGAAAAAGCCTCTATAAGCGAGACCAATTCGCGTGAGGCAGGCCTACAGGGATGGAAAACAAGGGAAATTTCGGACAGGCTGCATCGGCGGCGGTGACGCGCGAGCGCCCGACATTGAAGACGATCGCCTTCATGACCGGCCTCGGCGTGACCACCGTATCGCGCGCCTTGAAGGATGCACCCGATATCGGTGCTGAGACCAAGGAGCGGGTGCGCATGGTCGCCCGCCAGCTCGGCTACCAGCCGAACCGGGCGGGTGTGCGCCTGCGCACCGGCAAGACCAACGTCATCGCCCTCGTCCTCAGCATCGACGAGGAAATCATGGGCTTCTCGAGCCAGATGGTCTTCGGCATATCGGAAGTGCTGTCCGGCACGCCCTATCATATCGTCGTGACCCCGCATTCCCACAGCAAGGACCCGATGCTGCCGGTGCGCTATATCCTCGAGACCGGCTCGGCCGACGGCGTCATCATCTCCCGCATCGAGCCGGACGATCCGCGCGTGCGGCTCCTGACCGAGCGCGGCATGCCATTTGCCACGCATGGACGCACCGATGCCGGCCTCACACACCCGTTCCACGATTTCGACAACGAGGCCTTCGCCCATCAGGCGGTGGAGCGGCTCGTCAGGCGCGGCCGGCGGCGCATCGCCCTCCTACAGCCGCCGAGCAAGCTCACCTACTACGCCCATATCCGCATCGGCTTCCAGACCGGCCTGCATGATTACGGCGCCGAGGAAGTGCCCCTGCGCGTCAACACCGACGCGCCGCTCGCCGATATCCGTGATATCGTCGAAGTGATGATGCGCTCCGGCAATGCGCCCGACGGCATCGTCTGCTCGGCCGGCAGCGCGGCGATCGCCGTCAATGCCGGCATCGAGGCTGCCGGCAAGGCCCTCGGCCGCGATCTCGACATGGTCTCCAAGCAGTCAGTGCCGATCCTCAACTGGATCCGGCCCGAGATCATCACCGCCCAGGAAGACGTGCGCCAGGCCGGCCGCGAAATGGCCAAGGCCGTCATCGCCCGCATCGACGGCATCGAACCGGAACTGCTGCAGAGTATCAGCCAGCCGATCTGGCCGGAGAACGGCCGCTAGGAACATCCATTTCGTGCCCTGGAACGCGCCCGTGCGCCAGGAGCGGTGCGTCCTATCGCCTTGAATTCGCCCATGATCTTTTCCCGCAAGTAATGTCGCGCGCATCGAAGCCGCAACCTATATCGCCCGCGGTTGGCGATCAGATGTTGCCCACAGATACAATTCGTGAGTATTTTAGTAAATGTAGCGACAAAATCCGGGGGAAAAAATGCCATCACCTTGGGAAAGCGATGTCTTACTACATGCCGGGCCGGCATTTTTAGCAAAGCCGCACCCGAAAATTCTTGAGGTCGGCGGAGGATCACGCACCTACGTCTATGTCGAGGGAGCAGAATACACTGCCCTTGATATTTCCAGGGATCAGCTCGACAAAAACAGATATGCGAGCGAGAAGATCCTGGGCGACGCCCAGACGATCGATTATGGAGCGCGGGTCTTCGATGCCTGCGTCTTCTGGGACGTGCTGGAGCATGTCGAAAGTCCGAAATCCGCGCTGTCGAAGGCGGCAAATACGCTGTCACCCGGCGGAGTCGTCGTGGTGAAGGGGCCGATATCCACCTCGATCAAGGGCATGGTCACGACCATGACGCCGCGCTGGGTGCATGTCATGTTTTATCGCCATATCCTGAAACAGCCGAATGCCGGCAAGCCGGGCTACGCGCCTTTCCCGGTCGAACACTCCGTCGACGCATCCCACTCGGAAATCGCCGCAACCTTGCGGCAGCTCGGAATGGAGGTCGTCTTCGTCGGCGAATACATCTCGACCCATGTCGATGCATTGAAGAAGCGAATGCCGCCGCTCTACTGGCTGTACGAGTCAGCGGGATTTATTATCCGGCTAATTTCTGGACGGAAATGCGGAGGCCGCAAGACGGAATTTCTGATCGTCGCCAAGAATTCAGGCTGAAACGACGCATTCCCTTCATAAGCTGATCAAACATGATCACCCCGGTTCGAAAGCGGCCCACTGGCTCGAAAAAGCCTTGATTGCCGGCCATCCCGCACAAGAGCCACGGGGGAATATCGATAAAATGCAGCAAAGCGGCGTGCCCTATTTCAGTCAGTGGGAAACGCCTGGGATGACGCTGCCGGTCGTTGCCGGGGGAACCCAGGCTCTGCTCGGCGATCCGCTCTGGCGCCATTCGGGAGCCGAGACGGTCGAGGAATATGCGCGCTGGGCCGTCAATGTCTGCGGCATGGCCTGCCTGAAGATGATCCTTGCGGCGCGCGGCGAGATCCATCCGACGCTGGAGCTTGCCCGCGCCTGCACTGGATATGGCGGTTACGTCGTCAACGAAATCGACGCCTCGATCAAGGGGCTGATCTACGCGCCCTTCGTCCGCTTCGTCGGCGACCGATTCGCGCTCGCCGCCGAGACGATCATCGCCGTTCAGGCATCGGCCATCCCCGATCTCCTGTCGAAGCGGCGCTTCTTCATCGCCTCGGTGCATCCGTCGATCCGCTGGCCGGAGCAGGAACCGCCGGCAAAGGGCGGGCATCTGGTGCTGGTGACGGCAGCCTCGCCGGAGACGATCCGCTTCCACAATCCATCCGGCCATGACCCGGCAAGCCAGGCCGATGTCACGCTGCCGCTTGCCGTCTTCGATCGCTTCTTCGCCAATCGCGGCATTTCCATCGACGGCTGACCTTTTCAACACGAGATCATCAGGAGGTTCCATGACCCCTTCCCCAAACAGATTACGCATCGCCGTGCTCTTCGGCGGCCGCTCGGCCGAGCATGAGGTTTCCATCCTTTCGGCGACCAATGTCATGGGCGCGCTCGATCCGGAAAAATACGACGCCGTTCCCGTCTTCATCACCCGGGAAGGACAATGGCTGCTCGCCAGCTTCGCGGACGGCGCGTTGGCCACGCCTTCATCGGGCACGGAGCTCTGCCTCGTGCCCGGCGGAAAAGGCCGCATGCTGGCGATCCCTACCCATGGCGCGCCGCATGAACTGCCGAGGATCGACATCCTGTTTCCCGTGCTGCACGGCCCGCATGGCGAAGACGGATCGGTGCAGGGCGCGGCCGAGGTGGCCCGCGTGCCGCTCGTCGGCTGCGGCATCCTTGGGTCCGCAGCGGCCCTCGACAAGGATATCGCCAAGCGTCTGCTCAGGGCGGCCGGGCTGCCGGTGGCGCGCGCCGTGACGATCCATGAGGGTGCGGCCCCTTCGCTTGCCGCGCTCGAAGGCGAACTCGGCCTGCCGCTCTTCATCAAGCCGGCGCGGCAGGGTTCCTCCGTCGGCGTCGCCAAGGTCCATGCCAGCCAGGAATTCGCGGCAGCCCTTGCCGGAGGCTTCCGCCACGACCGCACATTGCTCGC
Source organism: Rhizobium sp. BR 249 (assembly GCF_047445895.1). Taxonomy (NCBI): domain Bacteria; kingdom Pseudomonadati; phylum Pseudomonadota; class Alphaproteobacteria; order Hyphomicrobiales; family Rhizobiaceae; genus Rhizobium; species Rhizobium sp. BR 249. The sequence goes on from NZ_JARWKX010000042.1 coordinate 28,815, forward strand.
CGAGGAATTCGTCGCCGGCCGTGAGATCGAATTCAGCGTGCTGGAGGATGCGGCGGGCGAACTCTTCGTTTCCCGGCCGGGCGAGATCGTGCCGGCGGAAAGCCACGGCTTCTACAATTACGACGCCAAATATTTCGATGAGAACGGCGCGGCGCTGAAAGTCCCGGCCGACCTACCGCCGGAGGTCGAGGCCGCCATGCGCGACATGGCCGCCAAAGCCTTCCGCGCCGTCGGCTGCGACGGCATGGCCCGCGTCGACTTTTTCCTGACGTCGGACATGCGCTTCGTCATCAACGAGCTCAACACCATTCCCGGCTTCACCGATATCAGCATGTATTCCAAGGCGATGGCCGCAAGCGGCGTCAGCTATCCCGAAATCATCGACCGGCTGGTAGAGCACGGCATGGCGCGCTTCCGCCGGTCAGGTTAGACCATGAACAGATCGGTCTTGATTTCAGGTTGCTCCGGCGGCGGGAAGTCGACGCTGCTTGCGGAGCTTGGCCGCCGTGGTCACGCGATCGTCGAAGAGCCCGGCCGGCGGATCGTCAAGCAGGAGCTGGAGAGCAATGGAACCGCCCTGCCCTGGGTCGACATGGTTGCCTTCGCCCGCCGCGCGATCGGGATGGCGACCGCCGACCACGCGTCGGCGAAAGGACAGGCGGGCTGGACGTTTTTCGACCGCGGCCTGATCGATGCCGCCTCGGCGCTCCAGCACCTGACCGGCGAACCGGTCCTCCAAAAATTGAGCACCGCCTACCGCTATCACCAAACCGTCTTTCTCACGCCACCATGGCCCGAGATCTACACGTCCGACCCCGAGCGGCGCCACGGTTTCGATGAGGCTATCGCCGAGTATGACCGGCTCGCCCCGACCTATCCGACGCTGGGCTACGAGGTCGTTGTGCTGCCGAAAATCACGGTCGCCGACCGGGCGGATTTCATCCTCGATCACCTGGAGGCGAAGGAGTAGTGTTTCGGCACCAGGCCTATTTCAGCGTCGTCTAAACACGCACCACTGAAATGACTGCCGGCCGCCGCCGGGTGTCGTGTGCTCCTCGCGCCATTCGCGTTCCAATGCAAAGGCCGGGCCGAATTCCGCCGCCAGCGCGGCGGCGTCGTACCGCTGGACCGGTAAGCCGCTGCACCGCTCCGGCCCGTCGGGTGCGAAGGTCGCGACGATCACGACGCCGCCTGGCGCCGTGCCGGCTTCCAGGGCGCGGCGATAGGCGAGCCGCTGCTCCGGCTCGGTGAGGAAGTGAAAGACGGCGCGGTCGTGCCATACGTCGTAGCAGCGCTCCGGTCTCCATACGGTGACATCGGCCACCATCCATGCGACCTGGGCGGCCTCCCCCCGCAGCCGCGCCTTGGCGACGTCAAGTGCCGGCGCAGCAATATCGAGAACGGTAAGGTCGGACCAGCCGCGCTCGACGAGACGGTCGACAAGGCTCGACGCGCCGCCGCCGACATCAATCAGCGCGGCAGTGGCCGGAAGATGCAGATCGTCAAGCGCCCGCAAGGATGGCTCCGGCGTCGGCTGATACCAGCTGACGCTGTCAGCGGCTTTCGTGCGGTAGACTTCGTCCCAATGTTCCCGCTTCGCGTCCGTCATCCGCTATCCCCATCGCGTGCAGCGTCCGATCCTGATTTATCGATATGTAGGGATTGAGACGTCCGTCACCAACCGCTCCGCGGCCCGCGAGCCCGGACTCAGGACGGGAGGTGGCGATAGACGAGATCGGCAGGATCGGTTCGGGGCGCTGCGGGATCGAGACGCGCACCCAGCCGTTCCGCAACGGCGATCGAGGCAGCGTTGCCGGGCGCGATATAGCTGACGAGCGACGATACTTTAAGCGTCGCGAAGGCCCAATCGCGCAGGGCGGAGGCCGCTTCGGTCGCATAGCCGCGTCCCTCATGTCCCTCGTAGACGAACCAGCCCAGCTCCTTTTCCGGAAAGAGCGGCCCATGATTGATCCCCACCTGGCCGATGCATTCGCCCGTTTCGGCCAGATCGATCATCAGCGCCCCATGCCCGAAAAGCTGCCAGAGAGCGACGTCGTGGCAGAACATCCCCCACGCCGCCCGCAGATCGAACGGGCCGCCCATTCCGGCAGAGCGTGGCGAGGCCATGATGCCGGCATAAGCGGCGAAATCATCGATATCAGGCATGCGGAGCACAAGGCGCTCGGTCCGGATGGTGATCACGCCCGTTTCGGACATGTCGTCGCCTTTCTGCGGGGGTTGGAACGGAACTCTAGCTTCCAAACGCCGGAGCGGTTCGCTCAGCGCCAACCGCTCAAGGAACCCGCGGCGTCATCCTCGGCCTTGTGCCTGTATGGACCGGAGAGATACCTGACAGATGTTCGGAGACATGCCTGACAGTTGCCTGAGGATTTCTCGGGAGGTTGGCATGGTTTGGCGGGAGGCATCTGTGGTGGATCAACGTCTGGAATTTTGTCGTCTGGCGGGGCTGGAGGGCGCCAACGTTTCGGCGCTTTGCGACCGCTTCGGCATCAGCCGCCAGACGGGCTATGTCTGGCTGAGGCGACTGGCAAAC
>NZ_JARWKX010000043.1:0-29412 GCF_047445895.1 Rhizobium sp. BR 249
CAGAACCGATAGCTTGAACTCAGCATTGTAGTGGCTGAACTTCTTCACTAGACCGTAAACTCCATGCGCCGCGTGCATCGCCACCCAGTTGCGCACCGTCGAATGGTCGACCCCAAAATGCGCACTCACCTCACGCACGCTACGCTTGCCGCCGCTGTAAAACTCCACAACACTCTGCTTGAACGACGTGCTGTATTTGGACATGCAAAACCCCCGAAGTTGGGTGTCCAACTTTCGGGGGTCAGTTCAGTCCTGCCCGGCGGGGTTTTTTGTCGAGAATTGCTGTTTCGGATCAGCTCCGGAACAGGGTGAGGATATTCTGCGCCGAGCTATTGGCGATCGAAAGCGACTGGATGCCAAGCTGCTGCTGCGTCTGCAATGCGGAGAGCTTGCTCGATTCCTCTTCCATATCGGCATCGACCAGACGACCGATGCCCGAGTCGATGGAATCGTGAAGGCCGCTGACGAAAGTCTCCTGCAGCTGGATGCGGGTCGAGATCGAACCGAGAGCCGAGCCGGCGGCGGTCATGGCGCCGAGCACCAGTTCGATGCCGGTCAGGGCTGAATCGAGCTGACCCTGCGTGAAATTGGAAATGTCGAGCGCATAGATCGACGGCATGACGATGACCGTGCCGCCATAGGTCCCGTTGAAAGCGGTTCCGATAATGCCGCTGGTGGTCTCGATCGCACCGGTGGACGTCATGCCGAAAAGCACATTCCCGAGCGTGCCGGAATTCAGCACATAATCCGTCATCTTCACCGAAACGGCATTGCTGCCGTCACGAACGAAGGAGGAGACGACGCTCTTCGTGCCGGAAGCGCCGGCAACCCAGTTTTCACCGGAGAAGGAGGCCGATTGGGCGATGCTGAGCAGTTGCTCCTGCAGCTGGTCGAGTTCCTGCTGGATCTTCGTCTTGTCGACGCCTTTTTCCGTGGCGGCAACGATCTTCGCCTTGATTTCGCTGACGACGTCGAGCGCGCTGTCCATGGCCGAATAGGCGGTATCGACCTTGGCGGCGCCGAGCCCGAGCGCGTCGGAGACGGCCGAAAGCGCCTTGTTGTCAGAACGCATGGTCGTTGCGATCGACCAGTAGGCGGCGTTGTCTGCCGCTTTTTCCACACGATAACCCGAGGAAACGCGACCCTGGGTGTCCTTGAGGCTATCGTTTACACCGCGCAAAGTCTGCAGCGCTGCCATGGCAGCGTTGTTGGTGAGGATGCTTGTCATGATCCGTTCCACAATCTTAGAGAAAGGGCATTCCGGACTAAGCCGGTAACGGCGACCGCGTCATGCAAAGCCTGCTATGCAAGCCATTGCCGTTAACAAATCCTTGCGCGATATGGTTAACAATTTCTCAATTAGGCTTTCGGAAAGTTTAATTTCACATCGGCAGGGAGCCGAAACCCCGCTTGCGCAGCGCCTCGGCGATCTCCTCCAAAATCGCCGGATCGTCAATGGTAGCAGGCATTCTCCAGGGTATGCCGTCGGCAATTTTCTGCATCGTTCCACGCAGGATCTTGCCCGAGCGCGTCTTCGGCAATCGGTTAACGGTGATGGCCGTTTTGAAGGCCGCGACAGGCCCGATCGATTCGCGAATCATCGCCACCACCTCTGATTCGATCACAGCCGTTTCACGGGAAACATCCCGTTTCAGCACCAGGAAACCACAGGGGGCCTGGCCCTTCAGCGCATCGATCACGCCGATGACCGCGCATTCCGCGACGTCGGGATGGCGCGCGCAGACCTCTTCCATGGCCCCTGTCGAAAGCCGATGACCGGCGCAATTGATGATGTCGTCGGTGCGCGACATGATGAAGAGGTAGCCATCCTCGTCGACATAGCCGGCATCGGCGGTCTTGTAGTAGCCGGGAAACTCATCGAGATAGGCCGACCGGAAACGATCATCCGCGTTCCAGAGGGTCGGCAGGCAGCCCGGCGGCAAGGGAAGCTTTATGACGATATTGCCGAGTGCACCCGCTTCGGTCGGGTGGCCGGCATCGTCGAGCACCGCGATGTCGTAACCCGGCATCGGCAGCGTCGGCGACCCGTGCTTGACGGGAAGAGCACCGAGACCGAGCGGGTTTGCGGCGATCGGCCAGCCGGTCTCCGTCTGCCACCAGTGGTCGATCACGGGCACGCCAAGCATGCGCTCCGCCCATTTCAGCGTCTCCGGATCAGCCCTCTCGCCGGCGAGAAACAGCGCCCGGAAATCCGGCATCGGATATCGGCGCAGCAGTTCGCCCTCTCCATCCTCCCGCCGGATGGCGCGGAATGCGGTCGGCGCCGTGAGGAGCACCCGCACCTTGTATTCCGAAACGATCCGCCAGAACGCGCCGGCATCCGGGGTGCCGACCGGCTTTCCCTCGAAGATCAGCGTCGTCACGCCGGCGATCAGCGGGGCATAGACGATATAGGAATGGCCGACGACCCAGCCGATATCGGAAGCCGTCCAGAAAACCTCGCCCGGCTTCAGGCCGTAGATATTCCGCATCGACCAGCTGAGCGCGACCATATGGCCGCCATTGTCGCGCACGACGCCCTTCGGCTGGCCCGTCGTGCCTGATGTGTAGAGGATGTAGAGCGGATCGGTCGCCTTGACGGGAACACAGGCGACCTCGACGCCGCGATGGCGCGCGACCGCGACCTCGAAATCCTGATCGCGGCCGCTGGCGAGATCTGCCCGAAGCTGCGGCCGTTGCAGCACCAGGCAGTGCTCCGGCTCTACCCGCGCGATCTCGATCGCCTGGTCGACCAATGGCTTGTAGGCAACGATGCGGCCGGGCTCGAGCCCGCAGCTCGCGGTGATCACCAGCCTCGCCCCGCTGTCGTCGATGCGCGCCGCAAGCTCGCTGGCGGCAAACCCGCCGAAAACGACGGAATGCACCGCACCAATACGGGCGCAGGCAAGCATGGAAAACACCGCCTGCGGCACCATCGGCATATAGAGGATCACACGGTCGCCCTTGCCGATGCCGAACTCGAGCAGTGTCGCAGCGATGGCCTTCACCTCGCCAAGCGCCTCGTCATAGGTGAAACGGCGTTTCTCGCCGGTCATCGCGCTGTCGAAGAGGATCGCCGTCTCGCCGCCGCGTCCGGCCGCCACATGCCGGTCCAGGCAATTGTGACAGCTATTGGTCTCGGCCCCCGGAAACCAGCGGCCATAGACGCCGTCATCGGGCGAAAATATCCGCTCCGGCGGCTTGAACCAGTCGATATCGGCGGCGGCTTCTCGCCAGAAGGCTTCCGGATCATGTTTCCAGGCGGCATAGGCCTGATGATAGCCGTTCTGCATCTGCTCCTCCCCAGGACATCGCAAACCTGCCTATCAATTTAGGCGGGGTAGGGGAGGACGGGAAGCCCGACCAAAGCAGTGTCAGCGCGCGCCGAAAATTGCCGATCCGACACGCACGCTGGTGGCGCCGAAGGCGATCGCCGTCTCGTAATCGCCCGACATGCCCATGGAGAGTTTTTCGACGCCGCATTTCAGTGCGAGCTTAGCCAAAAGCGCAAAATGCGGCCCCGGATTTTCCTCGGCCGGCGGAATGCACATCAAGCCGTCGATTGACAGGCCGAGTTCGTCGCGGCAGAGGGCGACGAAACCAGGCGTATCCTCGGGAGCGATGCCCGCCTTCTGCGGTTCCAGCCCGGTATTGACCTGGACGTAGAGCCGTGGGGTCCTGCCTTGCCGCTTCATCTCGTCGGCAAGGGCACGGGCAATCTTTTCGCGGTCCACCGTCTCGATGACATCGAAAAGCGCCACCGCATCCGCCGCCTTGTTCGATTGCAGCGGCCCGATCAGATGCAGTTCGATATCGGGATGCTCGGCCTTCAGATCAGGCCATTTGCCCTGGCTTTCCTGCACTCGGTTCTCGCCGAAGACCCGCTGCCCGGCGTCGATTGCCGGGCGGATCGCATCCGCCTCGAAGGTCTTCGACACGGCGACGAGCTGAACGGAACCAGCGGGGCGGCCTGCCTGGCGTTCTCCGGCCGCGATCCGCGAGCGCACGTCGTTCAACCGCTCTTGAAGTTCCATCGTTCTGCCTCGACATATCTCAGTGAAAAGAATGGCAATGAACTAGCCAGCCATTCTGTGCTTGCCAAGACCCGCTCCGGCGAAATCGCTTCGGCCTGATGAAGATCGGACGCTTGCAGCGCCTGCAAAACTTGACGCTACGGTGGTTTCATGGTGAAGGTCTCGGCCAACTCCCCTGATTTTCCGGAATTTCGAATACCATGGCCACCGAACGTTATAATCCGCGCGACGCCGAGCCCCGCTGGCAGCAGAAATGGAACGAAGACAAGGTCTTCGAGACCGACAATTCAGATCCGCGCGAAAAATATTACGTCCTCGAGATGTTCCCCTATCCATCGGGGCGCATTCACATGGGCCATGTCCGCAACTACGCCATGGGCGACGTCGTCGCCCGCTACAAGCGTGCCCGCGGCTATAACGTCCTGCATCCGATGGGCTGGGACGCTTTCGGCATGCCGGCGGAAAACGCCGCCATGGAGCGCGGTGTCCATCCCGCTTCCTGGACCTATCAGAACATCGCCTCGATGAAGGCGCAGCTGAAGGCCATGGGGCTTTCCCTGGACTGGAGCCGCGAATTCGCGACCTGCGACGTCGAGTATTATCAGCACCAGCAGCATCTCTTCCTGGATTTCCTGGAGAAGGGTCTGGTCTATCGCAAGCAGTCGAAGGTCAATTGGGACCCTGTCGACAACACCGTGCTTGCCAACGAACAGGTGATCGACGGCCGCGGCTGGCGTTCCGGCGCGCTGGTCGAACAGCGTGAACTGACGCAATGGTTCTTCAAGATCACCGACTTCAGCCAGGACCTGCTGGACGCGCTGGATACGCTCGACCAGTGGCCGGAAAAAGTTCGCCTGATGCAGAAGAACTGGATCGGCCGCTCGGAAGGCCTGACGATCCGCTGGGAGATCGTGCCGGAAACGGCACCGGCCGGCGAGACCGAGATCACCGTCTATACGACCCGGCCGGACACACTTTTCGGCGCCTCCTTCCTGGCGATCGCCGCCGATCATCCGCTGGCAAAGGATGCAGCCGCCAAGAATCCGGAGATCGAGGCCTTCTGCGAGGAATGCCGGCGCGCCGGCACTTCGCTCGCCGCGCTCGAGACCGCCGAAAAGAAGGGCCTGGATACCGGCATCCGCGTCCGCCATCCGCTCGATCCTTCCTGGGAGCTGCCCGTCTATATCGCCAATTTCGTGCTGATGGATTACGGCACGGGCGCCATCTTCGGTTGCCCGTCCGGTGATCAGCGCGACCTGGATTTCGCACGGAAATACGGCCTGCCGGTCGTAGCTGTGGTCATGCCGAGCGACGGCGATGCCGCAAGCTTCTCGGTTGGCGACACCGCCTATGACGGCGACGGCGTCATGATCAATTCGCGCTTTCTCGACGGCAAGACGACGGAAGAGGCCTTCAATGTCGTCGCCGACCAGCTGTCAGCCGCCTCGCTCGGCAATGCGCCGCAGGGCGAGCGGAAGGTCAATTTCCGTCTGCGCGACTGGGGCATTTCACGTCAGCGCTATTGGGGCTGCCCGATCCCGGTCATCCATTGCGACGCCTGCGGCGTCGTGCCGGTGCCGAAGAAGGATCTGCCGGTCAAGCTGCCTGACGATGTGACATTCGACCAGCCCGGAAACCCGCTCGACCGCCATCCCACCTGGCGTCATGTCTCCTGCCCGAACTGCGGTAAGAACGCACGCCGGGAAACGGATACGATGGATACTTTCGTCGATTCGAGCTGGTATTTCACGCGATTCACAGCACCCTGGGAGGGTAAGCCCACCGATCCTGAGGCGGCTAATCGTTGGCTGCCGGTCGACCAGTATATCGGCGGCATCGAGCATGCGATCCTGCATCTGCTCTATTCCCGCTTCTTCACCCGCGCCATGCGCGAGACCGGTCACGTCGCCGCCACGGAGCCCTTCAAGGGCCTCTTCACCCAGGGCATGGTGGTCCATGAGACCTATAGCCGTGGCGCCGGCGCCGGCCGGGAATGGGTGGCCCCCGCCGATATCCGCATCGAGGAACTCGACGGCAAACGGCGCGCCTTCCTGCTGACGTCAGGCGAGGAAATCGCCATCGGCTCGATCGAGAAGATGTCGAAATCGAAGAAGAACGTCGTCGATCCCGACGATATCATCGCCTCCTACGGCGCCGATACCGCCCGTTTCTTCGTTCTGTCGGACTCTCCGCCGGAGCGCGACGTCATCTGGTCGGAAGCCGGCGTCGAAGGCGCCCATCGCTTCACCCAGCGCCTGTGGCGGCTGATTTCCGAGGCCGCTGACGCGCTGTCTGCTGTAACGCCTGCTGCCGCCACCGACGGCGAAGCACTGGCGATCTCACAGGCGGCGCACAAGACGCTGAAGGCCGTTCAGAACGACTATGACAAGCTCTGGTTCAACAAGGCCGTCGCGCGTATCTATGAACTCGTCAACGCGCTCGCCGCGCCGCTGACGAAGGTTGCGGCAGGCGAGGGCGATGCCGGCTATCGCGCGGCCGTGCGTGACGCTGCCGAAATCCTCGTCCAGCTCGTCGCGCCGATGACGCCGCATCTTGCCGAAGAATGCTGGGCGGCGCTCGGCAATACCGGCCTGCTGGCCCGCACAGGCTGGCCGCGTTACGACGAAACGCTGGTCATGGAGAACGACGTCATTCTGCCCGTGCAGATCAACGGCAAGAAACGCGCTGAATTGACAATTTCTCGCGACGCAGATCAGAATGCGGTCACCAACGCCGTGCTGGATCTCGAGGCGGTGAAGAACGCGCTGAACGGGCAGGCACCGAAGAAGATCATCGTGGTTCCCCAAAGGATTGTGAACATTGTCGTCTGATATCGCTTGCAAGCTGGCGCGCCACGCCGGCATCGCCATGATCCTTGCCTCCGCGGCTTTCCTCTCAGCCTGCCAGGTCCGGCCGCTTTATTCAGAGCAGTCCGGTGTGGTGGAAAAGCTTTCCTCTGTCGGTTTTTCCGAGGCGAGCAGCCGGGTCGAACAGCAGGTTCGCAATCGCCTGATCTTCCTGGCGTCACGCGGCGCCGGCGAAGCGGTAAACCCGCAATATCTGGTCGAAATGCGCGCCACGTCGGGGGTTGCCGATACGCTTCTCCAGGAATCTGGCGATACGTCGCGAGCCGGTCGTGTGACCGTCAACGTCACCTATACGCTGCGCGCGACGTCCGACAATCATGTCATCAAGGCCGGCAGCCGCCAGGCGACGGCGCTGGTGGATTTCTCCGAACAGGAATTTGCCAAGCAAAGGGCAATTCGTGATGCCGAAAACCGCGCGGCGGATCAGGCAGCGGAATTCGTAGGAGCCGATATCGCCGCCGCCCTCAGCCGTTGAGGGCGGAGATGTGGCGGAGATAAAGTCCCACGAATTCGAAAGCTTTCTGCAGAAGTCGGCGCAGAACTATCGGATTTTCGTCATTTACGGACCGGACCGCGGCCTCGTCTCCGAGCGCGCGGGCCTGCTTGCCGGCAAGACGGGTGTCGCGCTCGATGATCCTTTCTCGCTGACGAAACTCGATATCGGCGACCTGCAGAAGGACCCCGGGAGGCTGGTCGACGAGGCCCAGTCGATCGGCCTGTTCGGCGGTGAGAAACTGATCTGGATCCGCGGTGCCGCCAACGAAAAATATCTTGTCGAATCGTTGGCGCTGCTGTCCGAAAAGCCGCTCGAAGCGGCCCATTTGATCGTGGAGGCCGGTGACCTCAAAAAGGGATCCCTGCTTCGCAAGACCGCGGAAAGCGCGCGGTCTGTAATGGCCATCCCCTCCTACGCCGATGACAGCCGCGCCCTGAACGGATTGATCGATGCCGAACTCGGCGCAGAGAAGCTCGGCATTACGCCAGCCGCACGCCAGGCGCTGGTCGCATTGATAGGCGGCGATCGCATCGCTTCCCGCAACGAAGTCCGCAAGCTTGCGCTTTATTGCCGTGGCCTGGACACCATAGAAGAACATCACGTTACCGAAATAATCGGCGATGCCAGTGCGATTTCGGTTGACGATGCCGTCGACGCCATTCTGAGTGGTGATCTGAATGCTTTTCTGCACGCCATGCAGAAGATCAGCAGCTCGAAAACCGCGATTTTTCTGGTGCTGCAGGCTTGCTTGAAGCAATTCCAGCTTCTGGACATGATGCGCGCCGAGATGGAAGAAAAGCGCCTGCAGGCGCCGCAAATCATGCAGACGATGGGCCGGCATTTGCATTTTCGCCGCAAGCCGATAATCGAGCAGGCTTTACGCCAATGGAGCTCCGAAAGCATCGCCCGTGAATCGAATCGCCTGCAGGCCGCGATCCTGCAGAGTAGACGACGGCAGGTGCTGGAAGACAGCGTCGCGATGCAAACGCTTCTGTCGACCACCCTTCAGTCCGGTCGTAAATCGGCTTGACCGATCCATATCACCCGGAAGGGGTGCAGCAGCTCCGGGAACACGGCATAAAATAAGAACTCAAGCGCGTCGCAGGAATTGAGTTTTATGCGACGCCTTTAGCGTCGTTCGAGCAAGCGGCAGATCTCTTCGAGCTGCTCCAGAGATTTGTAGGAAATCTTGATCTGCCCGCCGCTTGTCTTGTGGTTGATCGAAACCTCAAGGCCAAGCGCATCGGAAAGCGTGCGCTCCAGAGCCACGGTGTCGGAATCCTTCTGCTCGCGCCTTGAAGCCGGCTGTTGCGGTTCCGATTGAGCTTTGATGTTGTTTTGCGCGAGCTTTTCTGCATCGCGCACCGACATGCCCTTGGCAACGATGGTGCGGGCGAGGCTAGCCGGGTCGGGTGTCGAGACCAGAGCCCGCGCATGCCCGGCCGACAGGCTTCCGGCTGCGAGCAGATCGCGAACCGGATCGGGCAATTTCAGCAGCCGCAGCGAATTGGCGACATGGCTGCGGCTTTTGCCGATGATTTCGCCGAGATCGTTCTGGGTATAGCCATATTCGGCAATCAGTTGCTCATATCCCAGCGCCTCTTCGAGCGGATTGAGATCGGCTCGCTGTACGTTCTCGACGATGGCGATTTCGAGTGCTGTCTTGTCGTCGACGTCGCGGATGATGACCGGAATCTCGATCAGTCCGGCAAGCTGGGCGGCGCGCCAGCGCCGTTCGCCGGCGATGATTTCATACTGATCCCGCGACATCGTCCGCACCACGATCGGCTGAACGATGCCGTGCTGACGAATGGAGCTGGCAAGATCGTGCAACTCTGTATCATCGAAGAACCGGCGCGGGTTGCGAGGGTTACGGCTGACGAACTCGATCGGGATCATCCTGTCAGCACTGACAGTCCGCTCGGCTTCCACTGGGACCGGCTGATCCATTTCGCCGATCAGCGCCGCAAGGCCTCGACCCAAGCGTCTTTTCGATACATCGTCATTCATGACCCATACACCTCATGCAATGATATCAGGCAGCCAGTCTCTGGCGTTCCCGCTGGATGACCTCGGAAGCCAATTGCAGATAAGCCTGACTGCCCGCGCATTTCAGATCGTAGAGGATAGCAGGCTTGCCATAGGACGGCGCTTCGGAGACGCGGACGTTGCGCGGAATTAACGTATGATAAACTTTCTCACCGAGATGCGTACGCACATCGTTGACGACCTGCTGGGCGAGATTGTTGCGGGCATCAAACATCGTCAACACGATGCCCTGAATATCCAGCCGCGGATTGACGGTTCGGCGAACCTGGCTGACGGTTTCCAGCAGCTGACTCAATCCTTCCAGCGCAAAGAATTCGCACTGCAGCGGCACCAGCACCGAATGGGCGGCAGCCATGGCATTCATTGTCAGCAGATTGAACGACGGCGGGCAATCCAGAAGAATATAGGAAAAACCCATTGCTTCCGGCGACGACAGGGCTTTGCGCAATTTGAAGACTCGATCGCTCTCCTGCGCAATCTCCATCTCGACACCGAGCAGATCCATCGTCGAAGGAACGATGAAGAGATTGGGCACCGCGGTTTCGAGCGTTACGTCGCTGATACCGTGATCGCCAACCATCAAGTCATAGGAAGAAAGCTTGCGATTGCGGCGATCGATACCGAGACCGGTGCTGGCATTGCCCTGCGGATCGAGATCCACGATCAGGACACGTTCGCCAATAGCAGCCAATGCCGTTGCCAGGTTGATTGCAGTGGTCGTTTTGCCAACGCCACCTTTCTGATTTGCGATGGTGATTATCCGATGTCGTTCGCCAGCCATAGCCGCAATATCCGATTTGTTAAACCAAGCGCCGGAGATTCGATATTTCCAGAATAACGGATTCCTGCTCAACGGCGCTCTTATGTTCTAGCAGATCGAATTCCCAGCGACCACGTGCTTTGTCGATTTCCCTCAGGTAATCCCGGCCTTTATGAAAAAAGCCGCGACAATCTTCCTGGCCAAGCATCCATGGGGCTGAATATTCCATGAGACCTTCCAGATCGGCGAGAGCGCGAGCGGAGATCGCTTTGCATTCGCTGATCTCCGCGGGGGCATCTTCGATCCGAACGGTATGGACACTTCCGCGTGCGTCCGTTTCCCGAAGGGCGGTTCGGAGAAAAGCCGCTTTCTTGTGGTTGCTTTCAACCAGATGCACCCATCCGTCCTGCAACTCCGACAAAAAAATCGCTGTAATCACGCCGGGAAAACCGCCCCCACTTCCCAGGTCGACCCAAGTGACCGGCTTGGGGTGGATCTGGAAGATCTGGCTGCTGTCGGCGATGTGCCGGTTCCACAAATCATCCAGTGTCGACGGCGCCACCAGATTGATGGTTTTCGCCCACTTCTGAAACAACGCCGCGAAGTGTCGAAGCCGCTCCTGTGTTTCACGTGAAACACGCAAACCGTTTAATTCCATTGTGAGGGACTCTCAGATCTTGTGTCAGGCGCTATGACGCTCGGATGAATTCAGGCGACGGAGGTGGACCAGCAACAGTGCGATGGCCGCGGGCGTCATTCCTTCAACGACAGCGGCCTGGGCAATATTGACGGGGCGAGCAGCGCCGAGCTTGGCCTTCAGTTCATTGGAGAGGCCGGAAAGGGCAGCGTAGTTGAAATCATACGGTATCTGCCGCTGCTCGTCGCGCTGCTGATCGGCAATCGCCGTGGCTTGCCGATCCAGATAGACCGAATACCCCGCTTCAGTCTCCAACGCCTCGGCGACCTTGGGCGCAATCGCTCCCAGCGACTCGGGCCAGACCCGTTGGAGTTCAGCGAAATCATAATTGGGATATGACAACAGGTCGTAAGCGGTGCGACGTTGTCCATCGAGGTTGATATTCAAACCCGCGCGCCGTGCTTCATTCGGTGTCACCGCCAGCGACATCAACAATGCCCGACCACTCTCGATTTCCGCCTGATAGGATGTGAACCGATGGCGGCGCTCCGCGCTTGCGCAGCCAAGCTGCATCGCCAGCGGCGTCAATCGCATATCCGCGTTATCAGCGCGCAAAGTCAGCCTGTACTCCGCTCGCGACGTGAACATTCGATACGGCTCCGTAACGCCGCGAGAGGTGAGATCGTCGATCATCACTCCGATATACGAATTCGTGCGGCTAAAATGGAACGGATCCGAATCGCTGCTGAGCAATGCGGCATTCAGACCGGCAGCCAAGCCTTGAGCTCCCGCCTCTTCATATCCAGTCGTGCCATTGATCTGGCCTGCCAGGAACAAGCCTTTCAGGCGCTTGACCTCGAGGGATGGAGACAGTTCTCTCGGATCGACATGGTCATATTCGATCGCATACCCCGGCTGGATAATTCTTGCCGCCTCAAGGCCGGGGATAGTTCTGATGAAATCGGCCTGGACCTCCGCCGGCAGCGACGTCGAAATCCCGTTCGGGTAGACGGTATCATCATCCAGCCCTTCGGGCTCCAGAAAGACCTGGTGTCCATCCCGCTCGCCGAATTTCACCAGCTTGTCTTCGATAGAGGGGCAGTAGCGAGGGCCCACGCCCTCAATCTGTCCCGAATACATCGCTGACCGCATGATGTTGTCGACAATAATCCGGTGAGTCGCCTCGGTCGTCCTCGTCACTCCGCAATCGATCTGCGGCGTGGTGATTCGATCAGTCATGAAAGAAAACGGCACAAGCTCGTCGTCAGCGCCCTGCCTGCCCACGGATTGCCAATCGATCGTCTTTCCATCCAGCCGCGCCGGCGTTCCCGTCTTCAAACGTCCCAACCGCAGGCCCAGTCGGGCCAACGTGACGGACAGGCCGGTCGATGGCGCTTCCCCGACACGCCCCGCCGGTGTCTTTTCCGAACCGATATGAATAAGGCCGCGAAGAAATGTACCAGTCGTCAGAACCACGGCCGGCGTCTTGAACCTTCGCCCGTCCTTCATGACCACGCCCGCCACACGGCCTTCGACCACCTCAAGGTCAAACGCATCACCCTCGATGATATCGAGACCTGGCGTCGCCTCGATGGCCGCCAGCATCGCCAGGCGGTAGAGCTTTCGATCAGCCTGCGTCCGTGGTCCCCGGACCGCCGCACCCTTCTTCTTGTTCAGCATTCTGAACTGAATGCCTGATGCGTCGGCGATACGGCCCATCAGGCCGTCCATTGCGTCGATCTCCCGGACGAGATGGCCCTTTCCGAGTCCACCGATGGCAGGATTGCAGGACATGACGCCGATCGTGTCGCGCCTGTGCGTCACAAGCGCGGTCCTTGCACCGAGCCGCGCAGCCGCACTGGCCGCCTCAGACCCCGCATGGCCGCCGCCGATTACAATCACATCATAGACACCATCGGTCATCCAAGACTCCATTCCAGCAGCGGTTTCAGGTGGAACCTGACGAGCAACGGCGCCCGAAAGGTTTCACGTGAATCATTTGCCGATACAAAACTCCGAGAAGATCACGCCGAGCAACTGCTCGACATCCACTCTTCCCGTAATCCTACCCAAATAATCAGCAGCAATCCGAAGCTGCTCAGTGCGCAATTCCAGATCCACGTCGATCTGCGAAATTGCCATATCGAGCGCCGCTAAACATTTCGCAAGCGAATCCTTATGGCGTTGCCGGCTGGGAATCGCCATCGACAAACCACCGAAACGCTCCGCGACGATGGCGCCGATCAGTTGGCGCAGCTCCAGCAGACCATCTCCTGTTGCCGTCGAAATCTGCAGATCATATTGACCCGGCGCGATATCGATCAGGTCTTTCTTCGTTCCCACACTAACATGGGGGGAAGTGGGCTCCAAGTCGGCAGGTATCTGCGGGTTCGTCATGTCGATCAGCAGCAAAACGAGATCGGCATCGCGAAGCGCGACACGCGCACGCCGCACGCCTTCCATCTCCACCCGATCATCCGCGTCGCGGAGGCCGGCAGTATCATAGAGCTTGACCAGGTAACCATTGATGTCGAGCTCTACCTGGAGCACATCGCGCGTCGTTCCGGCGATATCGGTAACGATCGCGACATCTCGGCGCGCCAAAGCATTCAACAGGCTCGATTTACCCGCGTTCGGCGCGCCGGCAATGACCACCCTGAAACCATCCCTGATGATCTCGCCCGCCGAAGCTGCGCTCAAATGCTGTTCAATATCCCCTCGAAGCTTCTCCATGTCGGCCCAGACGATATCCGATACTGAACCTGGAACATCGTCTTCATCGGGAAAATCCAATTCCGCTTCAATCAGTGCCCGCGCGCGCGTTAATCGTTCCGCCCACGAATCGTAAATGGCTGAAAGTCCGCCGGCACTGTGTTCGACAGCAAGACGTCGCTGCATCTCCGTTTCGGCGCCGATCAGATCGGCCAGCCCTTCGACTTCGACAAGATCAAGTTTGCCGTTTTCGAAGGCCCGCCGCGAGAACTCGCCTTCGACTGCCAGCCGAACGCCCGGAATACCCTCAAGCGCCTGAAACAGCGCCGCAAGAACAGCTTTGCTGCCGTGGATCTGCAGCTCGGCGACATCCTCCCCGGTAAATGAGTTGGGCGCCGGAAAAAATAGCACGAGACCGCGATCAATCGGTTCTTTGTTACGAGTCCGAATCGTTCGGTAGGCCGCAATACGGTCGACGGGAACGGATCCGACGAGAGCCATCAATACGTCCCTGGTCGCCGGCCCGCTGATGCGAACGACAGAAACACCCGAAGGCGGTGACCCGCTGGAAAGGGCATATATGGTGTCGCTAAAAATGGCCATGTCGCCTAGGTCGTTTGACGGTCAGAGTCCGAATTGATCTCTCTTAAACAGAAAAGCTGGCGGCATCACGACGATGCCCACCAGCTTCTGAAGCGTGAATCCGGCTAAGGATCAGGTATTCATCGAATCGAAGAAATCCGAATTGTTCTTCGTCTGCTTCAGCTTGTCGATGAGGAACTCGATCGCATCGGTCGTGCCCATCGGCGCCAGGATGCGGCGGAGCACGAAGATCTTCTGCAGATCCTGGCGCGGAACGAGAAGATCTTCCTTACGCGTGCCGGACTTCAGAATATCCATTGCCGGGAAGATACGCTTATCTGCAACCTTGCGGTCGAGGACGATTTCAGAGTTGCCGGTACCCTTGAACTCTTCGAAGATGACTTCGTCCATGCGGCTGCCGGTATCGATCAGGGCGGTCGCGATGATCGTCAGAGAGCCGCCTTCCTCGATATTGCGGGCGGCGCCGAAGAAACGCTTCGGGCGCTGCAACGCGTTGGCGTCGACGCCGCCGGTCAGAACCTTGCCAGAAGAGGGAACGACCGTGTTGTAGGCGCGGCCGAGGCGGGTGATCGAATCGAGCAGAATGACGACGTCGCGCCCATGCTCGACGAGGCGCTTCGCCTTTTCGATGACCATCTCGGCGACCTGAACGTGGCGCACGGCCGGCTCGTCGAAGGTCGAGGAGATGACTTCGCCGCGAACCGAGCGCTGCATGTCGGTCACTTCTTCAGGGCGTTCATCGATCAGCAGGACGATCAGATAGCATTCCGGATGGTTTGCCGTGATCGAATGCGCGATGTTCTGCAAGAGCACGGTCTTACCGGTGCGTGGCGGCGCCACGATCAATCCGCGCTGGCCCTTGCCGAGCGGCGCGACGAGATCGATCACACGCGGCGACAGATCCTTGGATGTCGGAATATCCAGTTCCATCTTGAAGCGCTCATTCGGGTAGAGCGGCGTCAGATTGTCGAAATGAACCTTGTGACGGATCTTTTCCGGATCGTCGAAATTGATGGTGTTGACCTTGAGCAGCGCGAAATAGCGCTCGCCTTCCTTCGGTCCGCGGATCGGCCCTTCCACGGTATCGCCTGTCTTCAGCGAGAAACGGCGGATCTGCGACGGAGAAATATAAATGTCGTCAGGACCCGGCAGATAGTTGGCATTGGCGGAACGCAGGAAGCCGAAACCGTCCTGCAGCACTTCGACGACCCCTTCGCCGATGATTTCCACATCCTGGCTGGCAAGCATCTTGAGAATTGCAAACATCAGCTCCTGTTTGCGCATCGTGCTTGCATTCTCGACCTCGAGAGACTCGGCAAAAGCCAGAAGATCCGTCGGGGATTTACTCTTAAGTTCCTGAAGCTTCATTTCAGCCATGAAGTGACCAATGCTCTTTTCAATTTTGGAGGGGAAAGGCGATGTTGGGTCGTATTCGGTACTGCGAAAGGGGCTCGCAGACGACTGAACTCTACACACATGCCACGTAGATGAGATGCGCGGAAAATAGCGACTCGTTATCGTCGCCGCAAGGGGGCTGCTTAAAATGAAGCAAATTTAACCTGAGGCACGATTTGCCTCAGAACGGCTTCACCACGACGAGGATCACGATCAGGATCATCAGCAGTGTCGGCGCCTCGTTCATGAACCGCCAATAGCGTGCCGAGCGACGGTTTTCATCCCGCTCGAACGCCCTGACTGCACGGCTGAAGAACATATGGACAGCCGTCAACAGCACGACGAGGCCGATCTTGGCATGCAGCCAGCCGCCCTGAAATCCATAGACCGACCAGGCGAGATAGAGGCCGAAAATCCAGGTCAGCATCATCGCCGGCGTCATGATGATCCGAAGCAGCCGGCGCTCCATCACCTTGAAGGTCTCCGATTGCACCGAGCCCGGTTCGGCATCGGTGTGGTAGATGAACAGCCGCGGCATATAAAACAATCCGGCCATCCAGGAGATGACCGCGATAATATGAAGCGCCTTGATCCAGAGATAGAGATTGTCGGGGTTCCAGGCGAACAGCCCGACCGCCATCAACGCGAAGAAGGCCAGCGCAAAATACGCGCGGCGCCGGGCATAGGCGCCGGTCCGGCGGTCCGTCTGCTTTTCCATCGTCACGTCAGGCCTCGCACGCGGTCGACCAGCAGACGCACGTGCTCGGGGTCCGCCTGCGGCGTGATGCCGTGACCGAGATTGAAGATGAGCGGCCCATTGCCGAGATGCTGAAGAATATCGTCGATGCCTTCCTCCAGCGCTTTGCCGCCGGCAACGACGCGCATCGGATCGAGATTGCCCTGAACCGGCCCGTCTTTCTGAAGCTCGGCAGCAAAGGCCAATGGCACGGACCAGTCGAGGCCGATCGCATCCGCACCCGTCTTCTGGCGATAGGTCTTCAGCTGGTAGCCTGCACCCTTGGCAAAAGCGATGATACGCGCGTGCGGCCGCTGCGACTTGATCGAAGCGATCATTCGCGCGACAGGCCTGATCGCAAAAGCCTCGAATTCCCTCTCGCCGAGAACGCCGGCCCAGGAATCGAAGATCTGCACGGCATCAGCGCCGGCATCGATCTGGGCGACGAGGTAATCCGCCGACACGTCCGCCAGCAGCATCAAGAGACGCTCGAAAGCACGTGGATGCTTATAGGCGAAGAGACGGGCAGGGGCCTGATCGGGCGTGCCGTGACCGGCGATCATGTAGGTCGCAACCGTCCAGGGCGCACCGCAAAAGCCGAGCAGCGTTGTCTCATCAGGCAATGCATCTCGCAGCCGCCGTACGGTCTCCAAAACCGGATGGAGATAATCGATGACGCCTTCCCCATCCAACCTGCCGATACCGGCTTCATCGATCGGATCCATTTCAGGGCCATGGCCTTCGGTGAAGCGGACGTTTCGTTTCATCGCATCGGGAATGACGAGGATATCGGAGAACAGGATAGCCGCATCGAAGCCATAGCGGCGGATCGGCTGCAATGTCACCTCGACGGCATGATCGGGCGTGTAACAGAGATCGAGAAAACTCCCGGCCTTTGCCCGCGTCTCTCTATATTCCGGGAGATAACGTCCTGCCTGTCTCATCAGCCAGAGAGGAGGAGGGGAGAGGCTTTCGCCATCGAGAACCCTCATGATCTTTCGGCGCGTTTCGCTCAAGCGCTTCTTCCCTATAAAAAATCAAAGATATTTTAAAAGGTTTCTATTTCTTAGAGTCGGTGTCTATCAAGGATTAAAATCCATCCACTGCCGATGCCATTTGTCGCGCACCGTCGAAAAATGTCAGAAGGATTCGCCCATTGCGCCCGAAATTCGGGGAGAAGCTGAATCCGAAAATGATTCCAGTCGCTTCCGGATCGATGATTTTCTTCGTGCTTGTGGATAAGCTGTGGACCTGCTCTAAAGACATCGAGCTCTTCCCCATCTTCCACAGGGCTCGATGAAACCGATTTGCAAAATTCGAAATGTGGATAAGGCGGCATGTTTTCCCTTGCCCGAGACCGCCTCGGCGCCTTAGCTCCCCATCATCCAGTCTTTTCAACAGGCAGCGGAAAATAGCGTGGAGAACAGAACGAACTTCTTTCATCTGCATCTGATTTCTGACTCGACGGGAGAGACTCTCATCTCCGCCGGCCGCGCCGCATCGGCCCAGTTCAGATCGGCTCAGCCGATCGAACACGTCTATCCGCTGATCCGCAATCGCAAGCAGCTGCTGCCGGTTCTCCAAGCGATCGATGACGCACCCGGCATCGTGCTCTATACGATCGTCGACCGGGAGCTTGCGAACCTCATCGATGAGCGCTGCGCCGAAATGGGCGTTGCCTCGGTCAATGTGCTGGAGCCTGTCATGGGCGCATTCCAGATCTATCTCGGCGCGCCGTCGCGCCGTCGGGTTGGCGCGCAGCATGTGATGAATGCCGGTTACTTCGCGCGCATCGAAGCGTTGAATTTCACCATGGACCATGACGACGGCCAGATGCCGGATGATTATAATGACGCCGACGTGGTCATTATCGGCATCAGCCGCACCTCGAAAACACCGACCAGCATCTACCTCGCCAACCGCGGCATCAAGACGGCGAACATTCCGATCGTCTATGGCGTGCCCCTGCCGGAGAGCCTTTTTGTCACAACGAAGCCGCTGATCGTCTGCCTCATCGCCACAACCGACCGCATTTCCCAGGTACGGGAAAACCGCATCCTCGGGACGACGCAAGGCTTCGACCGCGAACATTATACGGATCGCGCCGCGATCTCCGAGGAATTGAAATATGCCCGTTCGCTCTGCGCCCGTCACGGCTGGCCGCTGATCGATGTCACCCGCCGCTCGATCGAGGAAACGGCGGCGGCAATTGTTGCCCTGCGCCCGAAGCTGCGCTAAGCGCTGGCGAAACGCCGACACATCGAGGAGCCCATGACAGCAAAACTCATCCTTGCATCGTCGAGCCCCTTTCGACGGGCACTGATGGAAAATGCCGGACTGTCTTTCGAGGCGCATGCCGCCCGGATTGATGAAAGGGCAGTGGAAGCTCCGATGGAAAAAGCGGGGGCCAAGCCGGATGCGGTCGCACTCGTCCTGGCCAAGGCTAAGGCCGAAGAGGTCAGCAGCCGTTTTCCCGACAGCATGGTCATCGGTTCGGACCAGACGATGTCTCTCGGTGAGCGCGTCTTCCATAAGCCGAAGGACATGGCCGACGCGGTGAACCACCTTCAAACTCTGTCCGGCGTAACCCATCGATTGAACAGCGCCATTGCCATCGCCAGTGGCGGTGTGGTCCTTTGGGAACATCTCGCCCATGCGGAGCTGACGATGCGGCCGCTGACGGTGGATTTCATCACCCGGCATCTGGCGCGGGTCGGCGAACGGGCGCTTTCCAGTGTCGGCGCCTATCAATTGGAGGGGGAGGGCATCCAGCTGTTCGAGAAGATCGAAGGTGACTATTTCACCATTCTCGGCCTGCCGATGCTGCCGCTTCTGAAAAAATTGCGGGAACTCGGAGCGATCGATGGATGATTCACGTGAAACATTCGGGCCGAAGGCGTTTGTCACCGGCTTTCCCATCAAGCATTCACGCTCGCCGCTGATCCATGGATATTGGCTGAAGACGCTCGGCCTGCCCGGCAGCTACCGTGCGCATGAAGTGGCGCCCGATGCCTTTGCGGATTTCATTGTCTCGTTGAAGGACGGCAGTTCCGGTTTTGTCGGCGGCAACGTCACTATCCCGCACAAGGAACTCGCGTTCCGGCTTGCCGACAGACCGGACCAGCTGTCGCAGGAACTCGGCGCTTCGAACACGCTCTGGCTGGAAGAGGGCGTCCTGCATGCGACGAACACCGATGGCCGCGGCTTCACCGCCAATCTCGATGAACGTCATCCCGGATGGGACCGTCATGAGACGGCCGTTGTCTTCGGCGCCGGCGGCGCAAGTCGGGCCATCATCCAGGCGGTTCGCGACCGCGGTTTCAAGGAGATCCACGTCGTCAACCGCACCGTCGAACGCGCGCGCGAGCTCGCCGATCGCTTCGGCCCGCGCGTGCACGCCCATCCCGCAGGCGCGCTTGCCGAAGTCATGAACGGGGCGGGCCTCTTCATCAACACGACCTCGCTCGGCATGGACGGAGAAGCGGCGCCGCAACTCGATTTCATGGCTCTTGCGGCCAATGCCGTCGTCACCGATATCGTCTATATCCCCTTGAAGACGCCGATCCTGGCACAGGCGGAAGAGCAGGGCTTTTCGATCGTCGATGGTCTCGGCATGCTGCTGCATCAGGCCGTCCCCGGCTTCGAGAAATGGTTCGGCAAGCGTCCCGTCGTCGATGCGGCGCTGCGAGGGCTGATCGTCGCGGACATGGAATCACATTGATGCTGAAGATCGGTCTCACCGGCTCCATCGGAATGGGCAAATCGACGGTCGGCAAGCTGTTCGCCGAGGCCGGGATCCCATTGAACGACTCCGATGCGGTGGTCCATGATCTCTATGCCGGCGAGGCAGCGCCGCTGGTGGATGCCGCCTTTCCCGGCGCGATGAAGGATGGCGCGGTCGACCGGCAGGAGCTCGGCCGCCAGCTCGCGCTCGACCCGGCCGGTTTCAAGCGCCTGGAGGCCATTGTCCATCCGCTGGTCCGCAAACGCGAGAGCGAATTTCTGGCGCGTCAACAGGCAGCCGGCGCCGAGATGGTCCTGCTCGATATTCCCCTGCTTTTCGAAACCAGCGCTTGGGAAAGGGTGGATGTCATCGTCGTCGTCAGCACCGATCCACAGATTCAGCGCCGGAGGGTGCTTGCGCGGGAAGACATGAGCGAGGAAAAATTCGACATGATTCTCTCGCGTCAGACGCCAGACGCGGAAAAACGTCGCCGCGCCGATTATCTGGTCGACACCAGTCACAGCATTGAGCAGACGAGGGAACGGGTGCTCGAGATCGTCGCCGATCTGAAAATGCGAATTGCCAAGGGAGATTTCAGGAATGCGTGAAATCATTTTCGATACGGAAACCACCGGCCTCGACAACCGGACGGACCGCATCATCGAAATCGGCGGCATCGAACTCTTCAATCATTTCCCGACCGGCAACACGATCCATATCTTCATCAACCCCGGAGACCAGAAGGTCCATCCGGATGCGCTTGCCGTGCACGGCATCACCGACGAGTTCCTGAAGGACAAGCAGCCATTCGCTGAGGTGGCCGAACAGATCCTTGCTTTCTTCGGCGATGCCAAGTGGATCGCCCACAACGCCACCTTCGACATGGGCTTCATCAATGCCGAACTCGCGCGGCTCGGTCTGCCGCCGATCCTGCCGGAACGGGTGCTCGATACTCTGTCGATGGCGCGGCGCAAGCACCCGATGGGGCCAAATTCGCTCGACGCGCTCTGCCGGCGGTACGGCATCGACAATTCACACCGCACCAAACACGGCGCGTTGCTCGACTCCGAACTGCTCGCCGAAGTCTATATCGAGATGATCGGCGGCAGGCAGGCTGCCCTTGGTCTCGGCATGTCAGGTCAATCCGGCCAGGCGGCTCGCGGCGAAACGGCGAGCGACGACGATGCGGTGATATCAGCGGTGCTTCAGCGGCCTCGTCCGCTCGGCTCCCGCCTCAGTCAGGCCGAGGCGCAGGCGCATGAGGCGCTGGTCGCCAAGCTCGGCGAAAAAGGCATCTGGGCGAAATACGGCAGCCCCAATTGAAAATGCCCGGGACTTGCCCGGGCATCCGCATTTTCAAACCTGAAAGATCCGATCAGTTCGGAACGGCCTGAACCTTGGCGCGAGCCTGCTCCTCGGCAACGCGCTGAGCAAACATCTGCGTGAAGTCGATCGGGTCGATCATGAGCGGCGGGAAGCCGCCGTTGCGGGTGACGTCGGCGATGATCTGACGGGCGAAGGGGAAGAGCATGCGCGGGCACTCGATGAAGAGAACCGGCAGCATGTGTTCCTGCGGGAAGCCGGCAACGCGGAAGACGCCGCCATAGACGAGCTCGGTATGGAATACCGTCTTGTCGCCGTCTTTGGCTTCGGCATTCAGCGACAGCACGACGTCGAAATCCGTATCGGAAAGCGGATTGGCGTTGACGTTCACATTGATGTTGATCGTCGGCGCCTTGTCGCGGGCCTGCAGCGAACGCGGCGCGCCCGGATTTTCGAAGGAGAGGTCCTTGGTGTACTGCGCAAGGATCGAAAGGGTGGGGCTGGTCGCACCGTTGTTGTTATCGTCTGCCATTGGCTTTTCCTCGAAGGGCATGGAATGGTGCCGCCATCTAACATTTCAGGCAAGGGCTTACAACCCTGGGCGCTGGGCGCGGTTGATCGGCCACAGGGCTTCAATCGCCAAGATGTTTGCCGGACCACGGCGAATTCGGCTTCGGTTCCCTATGATAGTCCTCCTCGTCGAGATCGACCACCTTCGAATTCGGTTTGCGGTCGCGGAAGTCCGGCTGCGGGCCGCCGGAATAGCCACCCTTGGCATTGACGACGACGAAGCGCCTTGCGACCGCCCGCCAGACGAGATCGCGCACCGGCGGAATGAGAATGAGGATCGCGATGATGTCGGAGAGGAAGCCGGGAATGATCAGCAGCAGCGAAGCAATGACATTCATTGCCGGGCGCAGCAGGTCGCGGCCCGGCATCACGCCATTTCGTCCTTCGCTCGACATGCGGCGCAGAATTCCGATGCCCTGCCGGCGCAGCAGGATCACGCCGGCAACGAAGCTCAGCATGACGAGCGCAAGTGTCAGCGCCAATCCGAGCGCCCGGCCGACGACGACGAAACCGGCAATTTCGGCGAGCGGCAGCAACAGAATGAAAGCTGGCAGGATCGAAAAACGCATGGTCGTCATTTCCCGGCCTTTGCCGGTCTCCTCTGGACGCTGGCGAAGATGCCAGCCATCATTTGAATCATCTGTATAGGCGGACTATATGGGAGTACAAATCAGAGATGTTAACGGCGGTTGCGATACGATATGAGTTCGAACGACTTCATCACATTATTCTTCCTGGTGGCGGCGGTGCTGATTTTCTTTCAGCTCCGTTCCGTGCTCGGCCGTCGCACCGGAAATGAGAAGCCGCCGCGCGATCTCTATACGCCGCGGGATGCCGCTCCGGCCGAAACCGCTGATGGCGGCAAGGTCGTGACGCTGCCCCGGCGCGACGCGACGAATGAGGATGAGGATCGCTTCTCCGCTATCGATGCCGTCGCTGCACCGGGAACCCCGCTCAACGAATCGCTGCGCGCCTTGAATAGGGCCGATCCTTCCTTCACTCCGAAGGAGTTTCTGAATGGCGCCCGTATGGCTTATGAGATGATCGTCATGGCCTATGCCGATGGCGACCGGAAAACGCTGAAGAACCTTCTGTCCCGCGAAGTCTATGACGGCTTCGACGCCGCGATCGGCGAACGCGAATCCAGGGGCGAGAAGGTGAAATCCACCTTCGTCGGCATCGACAAGGCCGAAATCACCCATGCCGAGACGAAGGGCAGCGAAGCGCAGATCACCGTTCGCATCGTCAGCCAGCTGATATCGGCCACCTATGACAAGGCGGATGCGCTGATCGAGGGCGACGCCGAAAACGTCGCCGAGGTCAACGATCTCTGGACTTTCGCCCGCGATACCCGCTCGCGTGATCCGAACTGGAAACTTGTGGCGACCGAATCGGAACATGAGTGACCAGGCATCGGACTTCGTCCTGCAGGCTGTCAGCTTCGACACTTTGGAAGGCTGGAAGGATGACGATCCTTCCGGCCTTTTTGAAGTCATGCGGAGCTGCCGACGGCAAATCACCGACGTCAAACCCTACCGCACCGGATCGCTCGGCCTGAGTTCGGAAGATCTGCTTCCGCTGCTGCTGGCCGCCGAAGACTTCACACCCTCGTCTCCGGCATCGGCGCGCGCCTTTTTCGAGAGGCACTGCCGGCCCTTTCTGATCCGGCGCAAGGATGGCAATCCCGGCTTCGTCACCGCTTTCTACGAACCCGAGATGGAGGTGTCGGAGAACCGGGACGAAATATTCCGGTTTCCCTTCTACCGCCGCCCGGACGATCTGATCGATCTCGATGACGCCAATCGCCCCGCCGATTTGGACGGAGCTTATGTTTTCGGCCGTCTGCATGACGGCCGCATCAGCGCCTATCCGGACCGCCGCGAGATCGATTGCGGTTTCCTCGAAAGCCGCGGCCTCGAAATCGCCTGGGCGAAGTCGAAGGTCGATGTCTTCTTCGTGCATGTGCAGGGCGCCGCCCGTCTGCGTTACAGCGACGGCCGTATCGGCCGCATCACCTATGCGGCAAAGGCCGGCCATCCCTTCTCGGCGATCGGCAAGCTCTTGATCGACCGCGGTGAAATCGACCGCGCCGAGATTTCGATGCAGTCGATCCGCGCCTGGCTGGCGCGCAATCCCGAGCGGGTGGACGAGGTGCTGTGGCACAATCGTTCCTATATTTTCTTCCGGGAGGCTCCGGTTGCCGATCCTGAGGCGGGTCCGGTCGCCGCCGCCAAGGTGCCGCTTCTCGCCGGGCGCTCGCTCGCGGTCGACCGAATGATCCATACCTTCGGCTTCCCCTTTTTCATCGGTGCCGAAAGCCTCACCCATCTCGATCAGGACCGGCCCTTCCGCCGGCTGATGCTGGCGCTCGACACCGGCTCGGCGATCGTCGGGCCGGCACGCGGCGATATCTTCACCGGCTCGGGGGATATGGCGGGAGAAAGCGCGGGCACCGTCCGCAACGACGCCGATTTTACCATCCTCATTCCCAATGCCGCCGCCGGACGATTCGACTGATGGCCAGGGATCGAAAGCTCAGCGCCGATGAGAGGATCCTCTGGGGCAAGGTCGCCCGCAGCACGCGGCCGATGCCGGGCAAGGCGAATGAGTTGACCGAACTCGACGTCTTTCTTGAAGAGGCCGAAGCGGCGGCCGAGCGAGAGAAACTCGGAAAACAGCCAACCGCTTCGCCGATGCCGGCGCAGCCGGCATCGGCTTCACCGCCGAAAGCGCCGGCGGGGGTGCATCATCTGCTGGAAAGGCCGGTCAAGCGCAAGATTGCCAAGGGCCGGCTGGCGCTCGAGGCGCGCATCGACCTGCACGGGCTGGTGCAGAGCGAAGCCCATGCCATCCTTCTCGATTTCCTGATCCGCGCCCATGAGCGTGGCATGCGTCATGTGCTCGTCATCACAGGCAAGGGCAGCTCGATGGGCAGCGACGGGGCGCTGAAGCGGGCCGTGCCGCTCTGGTTTTCGAAGCCGGAATTCCGCTACCTGATTTCTTCCTATGAATCCGCCGCACAGCATCACGGCGGCGAGGGCGCTCTCTATATCCGCCTGTCGCGGCGGCACGGGGAAAGGCCATGACGCCCTTCGGAGAGGCGGTCCGCCGGCTGAGAGCGCGCAAGGGCGTCTCGCAGAAGGAGATGGCGGAGGCGCTGAACGTCTCCCCCGCCTATCTCTCGGCGCTCGAACACGGAAAACGCGGTCTGCCGACATTCGATCTGCTCCAGCGCATCGCTGGCTATTTCAACATCATCTGGGACGAAGCCGAGGAACTGTTCCTGCTTGCCCGCTCGTCCGACCCCCGCGTCGTCATCGACACGTCGGGTCTGCCTCCGGAGTATACCGAATTTGCCAACCGGCTGGCGCGGCGGATTCGCGAGCTTGACAGCGCGGAGATCGCCCGGCTATCGGCTCTTCTCGAAAATGCCGGCAAAGGCGACGGAAAAGCGTCATAATCCCCTGTTTTATGCCTTGTTCAGGGGACTTGCCATTGGGAACTGGGCTCAAAAAACCTATATACGAGAGTAAAGAAAGCCGGTGATTCGCAAGGCCCGCCGCCGCTTTACGACAACAGGGAAAATCTCGACAGAATGAGCGATACATCCGCGACGGAAAACGGCGTAAGCAGCGAATATGGCGCAGATTCCATCAAGGTCCTGAAGGGCCTCGACGCCGTGCGCAAGCGCCCCGGCATGTATATCGGCGACACTGACGATGGCTCAGGCCTCCACCACATGGTCTATGAAGTCGTCGACAACGCGATCGACGAAGCGCTTGCCGGTCATGCCGACATCGTCACCGTCACTCTCAATCCGGATGGTTCTGTCACGGTCACCGACAACGGCCGCGGCATCCCGACCGACATCCATACCGGCGAAGGCGTATCGGCGGCCGAAGTCATCATGACGCAGCTTCATGCCGGCGGTAAGTTCGACCAGAATTCCTACAAGGTCTCGGGCGGTCTGCACGGCGTCGGCGTTTCCGTCGTCAACGCGCTTTCGGTCTGGCTCAAGCTGAAGATCCGCCGCCACGGCAAGATCCATGAAATGAGCTTCACCCATGGCGTCGCCGACGCTCCGCTGAAGGTCACGGGCGATGCCCCTGATATGACCGGCACCGAAGTCAGCTTCATGCCGAGCAGCGAAACCTTCACCATGACGGAATTCGACTACGGCACGCTGGAGCATCGCCTGCGCGAACTCGCCTTCCTGAATTCGGGCGTGCGCATCCTTTTGAGCGACAAGCGCCATTCCGATATCAAGCAGGAAGAGATGCGTTATGACGGCGGCCTCGAAGCCTTCGTCGCCTATCTCGATCGCGCCAAGAAGCCGCTGGTCGACAAGCCGGTCGCCATCCGCGGCGAAAAGGACGGCATCACCGTCGAAGTGGCGATGTGGTGGAACGACAGCTACCACGAGAACGTGCTCTGCTTCACCAACAACATTCCCCAGCGCGATGGCGGCACGCATATGGCCGGCTTCCGCGCGGCGCTGACGCGCCAGGTGGTTTCCTATGCCGACAATTCCGGCATCACCAAGAAGGAAAAGGTGACGCTGCAGGGCGAGGACTGCCGCGAAGGGCTGACGGCGGTGCTGTCGGTCAAGGTGCCCGATCCGAAATTCTCATCGCAGACGAAGGACAAGCTCGTTTCCTCGGAAGTCCGTCCCGTCGTCGAAAGCCTCGTCAACGAGGCGCTTAGCACTTGGTTCGAAGAACATCCGAGCGAAGCCAAGATCCTGGTCGGCAAGGTCGTCGAAGCCGCCGCCGCGCGTGAGGCGGCCCGCAAGGCCCGCGAATTGACCCGCCGCAAGGGCGCGCTCGATATCGCCTCGCTTCCCGGCAAACTCGCCGACTGTTCGGAACGCGATCCGGCAAAATCCGAAGTCTTCCTCGTCGAGGGTGATTCCGCCGGCGGCTCGGCCAAGCAGGGCCGTTCGCGCGAAAACCAGGCGATCCTGCCGCTCCGCGGCAAGATCCTGAACGTCGAACGCGCTCGTTTCGATAAGATGCTGTCCAGCCAGGAAATCGGCACGCTGATCACCGCACTCGGCACCGGCATCGGCAAGGACGAGTTCAACGCCGAAAAGCTGCGTTATCACAAGATCATCATCATGACGGATGCCGATGTCGACGGCGCCCATATCCGCACTCTGCTGCTCACCTTCTTCTTCCGGCAAATGCCTGAGCTGATCGAGCGCGGCCATCTCTATATCGCCCAGCCGCCGCTCTATAAGGTCGCGCGCGGCAAGTCGGTGCAATATCTGAAGGACGAGAAGGCGCTCGAGGAATATCTGATCGCCCAGGGCCTGGAAGATGCCTCGCTGAGACTCGGCAGCGGCGAGGTTCGCACCGGTCAGGATCTGCGCGAGGTCATTCTCGATGCGATGCGCATGCGCGCTCTGCTCGATAATCTCCACTCGCGCTACAATCGCGCCGTCGTCGAACAGGCGGCAATCGCCGGCGCCCTGAATGCCGAGCTTGTCAGTGATTCCGCAAGGGCGCTGACGCTGGCGAACGAAGTGGCAGGTCGCCTCGATATCATTGCCGAGGAGACCGAACGCGGTTGGCAGGGAGATTTGACCAGCGATGGCGGCTTGCGCCTCGAGCGCATGGTCCGCGGTGTCAAGGAAGTGGTGGTGCTCGATATGGCGCTGATCGGTTCCTCGGATGCCCGGCATATCGACCAGCTGACATCGCGCCTTAAGGAAATCTATCAGACGCCGCCGTCGCTGCACCGCCGTGAAGGCGATATCGAAATTTCAGGACCGCGCGCCCTGCTCGACGCGATCTTCGCCAGCGGCCGCAAGGGCCTCAGCATGCAGCGCTACAAGGGCCTTGGCGAAATGAATGCCGAGCAGCTCTGGGAAACGACACTTGATCCGAACGTGCGCTCGCTGCTGCAGGTCAAGGTCGCCGACGCCACCGATGCCGACGGCCTCTTCGCCCGCCTGATGGGTGACGAAGTCGAGCCGCGGCGCGAATTCATCCAGGACAATGCGCTGAGCGTCGCCAATCTCGACATCTGATCGAGATTTCTTCAATAAAAGCCCCGCCGAGTCTGAACTGACCCCGTAAAGTTGGACGGTTTATTGGCTGGGATTATTTAAGGGCTGAGTCCTGTATTGAACAGGGCTCAGCCCTTTGAGTTTTAGCCTGATGCGATCGTTGTTGTAATACCGAATATAGTCCTCGACGCCATCACGGAGGCTTTCGATGCTGTCGAAGTGGTTAGGATGGAAGAACTCGGATTTGAGGGTGGCGAAGAAGCTCTCCATGGCGGCATTGTCGAGGCAGTTGCCCTTGCGTGACATGCTCTGGGCAATATTGCGGCTTTCAAGCATGCGGCCCCAGGCCGGCATTTGATATTGCCATCCCTGATCGGAATGCAGGATTGGCCTCTCGGCATTGCAGAGTTGGTCCAGGGCCTTGACCAGCATGTCCTTGACCAGCTTGAAGACCGGCCGTCTCGCCGTCTCGAAGGCAACGATCTCGCCGTTGTGGAGGTCCATGACCGGCGAGAGGAAGAGCTTTTCGCCGGCGACGTTGAACTCGGTGACATCCGTCACCCATTTCTGATGCATACGCTCGGCGGTGAACTGCCGCTGAAGGAGGTCCGGGGCCACGCGTCCCGTTTGCCCCTTGTAGGAGCGGTACTTCTTCGGCCGGACCAGGGACTTCAATCCCATCTCGATCATCAGACGCTGGACGGTCTTGTGATTGACCGTCTCCCCGAGGCTGCGGATCGCAGCCGTCACCCGACGATAGCCATAGCGCCCCTTATGGGCTTCGAAGATCGCTTTGATCCTGGTCTTCAGCGCTACATGCCGATCGGCCAGGGACGAGACTTTCTGCTGATAATAGAACGTGCTGCGGGCCAGGCCCGCAAGCTTCAGCAGCCCGTCGAACGGATAGAGCGGCCTTAACGCCTGGACGGCTTGCGTCTTGTCGGCGCTTGTCGTGCCTGCGTTAAGGCCTCCAGTTTTTTTAGGTAGGCGTTCTCCATACGCAGATAGGCCAACTCCGCCAGGAGCTCCTCGCGGCTCTTGGCCTCATCGCTCCGTGGGGCATCCGTCTTGTCGGACAGCACAGGTGGCTCGGGCATCGATCGGGGCCTTCCTCGACGACGTGGGATCAGGGCGTCAATACCGCCAGCCTTATAGCGTCGCTCCCAATCCGGCAGGCAACTCTTATTGCGCAGGTTGAACAACGCCGCCGTCCGGCGGTAAGAGAGCCCATCCTCCCACATCCGGCGCAGAACCGATAGCTTGAACTCAGCATTGTAGTGGCTGAACTTCTTCACTAGACCGTAAACTCCATGCGCCGCGTGCATCGCCACCCAGTTGCGCACCGTCGAATGGTCGACCCCAAAATGCGCACTCACCTCACGCACGCTACGCTTGCCGCCGCTGTAAAACTCCACAACACTCTGCTTGAACGACGTGCTGTATTTGGACATGCAAAACCCCCGAAGTTGGGTGTCCAACTTTCGGGGGTCAGTTCA
>NZ_JARWKX010000044.1:0-28438 GCF_047445895.1 Rhizobium sp. BR 249
GCCGACGGCAAGCTCGCTCTCAAGGCCGACGGCGACGTGACGATCGCCGAGGCCACCGACACCGCGACCCTCGACACCAGGCTCAGCACCAAAGGCGGTTTCCTCGGCAAGAGCGAGAAGACCACCACGCATCTGGAAACGACGACAGCCGTCGGCTCCGCCATCACAGGCGGCGGCGGTGTGGACATCACCTCGGGCAAGGACACGGTCATCTCGGCTTCGAAGATCGAGGCCGGCAAGGAGGGCGGCGCCGCGGCAGACCTGAACATCACCACCGGCGGCGACCTCGTCATCGCCTCCGGAAAGGACACCAGCGCCAAGGATGACAAGGGGTCGCGCAGCGGTTTCCTGTCCAAGGGGGCGTCCAGCCACAAGAGCTATGACGAGACGACGGTCGGCTCGCAGCTGAGCGCCAGCGGTGACATCAATCTCGACGCAGGCAAGGCAGCAGTCATTGCCGGTTCGAAGGTCGATGCCGACGGCTCGATCAATGTCGCCGCTGACAGCGTTTCGATCATCGGGGCGCAGGAGACGCACGAATTCGAGGAGCAGCGCAAAAAATCCGGCTTCGGTGTCGGCGGCGGTGGCGGGTTTATTTCGATCTACGGCAGTCAGCAGAACAAGGGCGCCCAGGCCTCGACGCTGAATGTCGGCTCGGCGCTTTCCGCCGGCAAGGACGTCAACCTCACGGCGCGGGCGACCGATCTGAACATCATGGGCTCGTCTGTCGATGCCGAGAACGACATCAACCTCTCGGCCAAGCGCGACGTAAACGTCACACCCGGCGCGGAAAGCTTCTCGCAGTCCGAGCAGGAGAAGAAGTCCGGCTTCGGCATTTCCTTCGGTTCGAGCGGCGGCGGCTTCTCGGTAGGCATCGGCGCGCAGACGAGCAAGGACAGTTCGGCGCAACAATCCGACACCAATGCGGCGTCGATGCTGTCCGCCGGCCGTGACCTCAACATCTCCGCCGGTAACAACGTCAATCTGCAGGCTGCGGGAGTCGCGGCGGAGCGCGACGTCAACCTGTTTGCGGCTAAGGACATCAATCTTCTCTCGGCTGCGGATAAGACCAATTACGAGGAGATTCACGAAAAAACCTTCGCCGGCGTGACGCTCAGCGTCTCCAGCCAGTTGGGAAGTGCAGCCCAGAGCATCATGAACTCGGCCGAGCGCCTGACCGGTGACAGCCGCGTCAACGCAGTCACCAACACCACAATCGCCGCTCTCGGCTTCTATCAGGGCTACCAAGGCCTGAAGGAAGCTTATAAGCAACTGACGGACACGTCGCCTGAAGCGAAGGGCCTTAGCTTCTCGATCTCGCTTTCGGCTGGCGTCAATCATCAGGAAAACAGCTCGTCCTCGTCATCTTCGACGCCAGTCGTGACCGACATCCGTGCCGGCCGCGCGATCACCCTGGAGGCAAAGGGCGGCTCGATTACCAGCGATGGCGCACAGATCGCCGCCGGCTACGACAAGTTCGGCCTGCCGACGCTCTCTGATGATCCTCTGGCCGGCGACATCTTCTTGTCGGCGGACAAGGGCAATATCAACCTCAACGCCGCGATTGGCTCGTCGGATACATCTAGCCAGAACTCGTCCTACAGCGTCGGCGTCGGCGTCAGCTGGAAGTGCGGCACGAAGTCCGGCTGCGGCACACCCGGCGTCAACGTCAGCGGATCTTACGGCAAGGGCAATGACGGCACGACCGGGCTCACGCATTATAATACCCATGTCAATGGCACCGGCGACGTTACCATTCTCACCAACGACCTCACTCTGAGAGGCGCTACCGTTACCGGAAATTCGGTGACCGCCGCCGTCCGCAACCTGACGGTCGAAAGCCTGGTGGACACGGCGACTGCTGAGGCTCGCCAGCTCAATCTCTCCGGTTCGATCGGCTCCGACGGCTTCAGCGCATCTGGCGCGACGCAGAAGGCGACGGGCGACGCCGCCATCGTCGCCGAGCAATCCGGCATCCATGCCGGCACCGGCGGTCTTAATCTGACCATCGACAAGAAGACGACGCTCGTGGGCGGACTAATCACCAGCCAAGCTTCAGAGGAACTGAATCATCTCGAAACAGGGACACTTGAAGTCGCCGACGTCGATACCCATTCGCGCTGGAAAGCCGACACGTACGGCGCCTCGATCGGCACCAGCGGCCTGAGCCTCGCAAAGGTCAACGACGGAGAGAGCGAAACCGGCAAGGCCTATTCGGCCATTGGTGGCAACATCGGCATCACGATTACCGATCCCGAGCACCAGACGCAGGATATCGGCACGATCCGCCGCGACACTGACAACACCAACACCTCACTGCCCGGTCTGCCGGACCTGCAGAATATCCTGCGCGATCAGTACAAGACGCAGGCCGATCTGCAGGAAGCGCAGAAGACCATGGCGCTATTGGTGGGCGACATTGCTTCCGATTTGTACAAGCAGGCCCTCGATAACAAAGATCAGGCCGGGATTGAACTTTGGAAGGAAGGCGGCCAGGGCCGCGCGCTGCTGCACGCCATCGGCGGCGGCATCCTCGGGGGAGTCAACGGCTGGGAGGGAGCGATCAAAGCAGCGCTGGGCGGCGCTGCCACGACCTTGATGGCGCCGGCCATAGCTAAACTTGTCAAGGGCATGCTCAAGGGTACGAAATACGAAGGAACGCCGGAAGGCGACGCACTCGCCAAACTGATCGGCGCAACCCTTGCGGCTGGTGTGGGCGGAGCTGTGGGGGGTGCCGACGGTGCTGGATATGGTGCTGCGAACTATCAGTACAATTATCTCAAGCATGCTGAGATCGAATTGGGAGATACACTGAGAGCGAAATGTACTGACGCCGACGTTGATGCCTGCGCCCAGTTGGATAAACTGCACAAGATTGATGAGGCGCGTGATAACCAGTTGGAAGCTTGCGAAGGAAATTCGTCGGCAGACTGTGAGAAAGCTCGTCACGACGTCCGACAGGCGGCTGCCGAGATGTTCGAAGCCATTGCGACCGCCGAAGGTCCTGTCAGCCTCATCGACCAATTCATGATGATGAAAACCATTTCACAGGCCGTCGCTTATTTCGATCCCAAAGATCCTAATCAAAGTACCATAACAGCTGCGCAATGGGACATCCTGAAATCGAACAATGTCGGTGCCGCCGTTGGCGTGTTGGCCGAAGCGTTCAGGAAAGGCGACTCCCAAGGGATGGTGCTTGGCTATCAAATCTTCGTTTTGAATAAATCCATCGCTGGCCTACTGATCGCGGTGGATGCTGCTGGCGTTTCCGGTAGCAGTTTCAAAGGTACGGTTAAGACTATCACAGCTTCGGATGGAACGGTGGTCAAGGTGCCGGAGGACTATGGGGCACTATCCGCCGCAGAAGCTGCCCTCAGCGATGTTGCTGGTTTGCCCACGGGATTCGTCAGAGTGCGTGATGCGGACGGAAATATTGTTTTTGCGGGACCAAATGGAGCAATCTACAATGACATAGCGGTTGCTCAAAAAGCGGCCGTTGCTCCAGTGCCAAAACCGTTGAAGTTTGCCGACGAAGCTAAACTAGAAACCCATTTTCAGAAGCATGGGGCGGAATTTGGAGCGAATAACTCAACTGAATATCTGCAGATCGGCAGAGATATTCAGCGTTACGGTGAAAAGGTTGAATATTTGTATAAGGGAGAATTGCGAGAGGGGTATGTTCAATTCATGGGTAATACTTCGAAAGGGAAGGCGAAATTCGGTTTTGTTGGGACTGATGCGAGCGGAAATATTACCACGATTCATGTGGAGAGCGGAAATAGTTTCTGGAAAATGCTTAATGGAGATCCCATGGATAAAACAATAAGGCCTATAAAATGATATATTCTGCGATTTTAGAAAAAATTGGGGATGAAGTCGAAGAAGAGGTTTCTGTCCTTATTCAGGGAGAAAGGTTAACGTGCTTTGCTAGTTATATGCCGTATCCAACTCATATTGGAGAGGTATATCAGGTAGAACTCATCGCGTCTGTCTTTGGTGATTATATTATCGAGGAGGCCGAAGTTGAATTTCCATCAATTTGCCGGATCGGAGAAGGTTATTCATATTTAATAGTGGGTATATTGACCGATGGAAGGATTGATTGTGGTTCGCTCTCATTTGATGATGATGCCTTCTCCAAAGATTTTGGGTCCCTCCGCGGGAAAATGGTTTCCTGGAAGGTAGATCGACTGGATATCTGCTTTCTGGAATAGCATAGCATTCGCCTCAAGTGGCACGGGAAAAACGGAACCCAAGTCTGATATGACCAAGCGCATAAAAATCGGGGACATAATTCAAATTTTAACCTCGAAAGGCGTCTGCTACGCTCAGGTCACCCATAAGCATTCGCGCTATGGGCATCTGCTTCGTGTATTCGATGGCTTTCGTGCCGACAGACCCAATAATTTCGGCGAAGTAGTAACCTCTCCTGTGTTGTTTTCCGCATTCTTCCCTGTCCAAAAAGCAGTTGGCGAAGGCTTGGTGGCAAATGTCGGAAACAATAGCGTGACTGCCGCAAATTCCGTCTTTCCCATCTTTCGGACCAGTGTCCGGGATAGGGATGGGCGGCGGGGGCCTTGGTGGTTATGGAATGGCGAAACGGAAGTGATGCTGACCCGAGGCCTTTCTGATGCGGAAATGAGATATCCGGTTCGCGGTATCATCAGTGCACCCTTGCTGGTTGAGCGAATTGAGAAGGGTTATCGAGCGGAGACTCATGATTTGTAGTTTGCCATCACCGGATTATTGTTGTCAGGGCCTCTGAGTGCGACTTGACCGCCTACTGGAACCCCTAACTCAAATCATGCAGCCCTGTCGTAATCGCCGGCCTAACCGAAAATTCCGAAAACCGCACCATCAACCCACTGCGCTCCGGCGTACACGCAGCCGGTCCCACCTCATACCGCTCGGCAGCCGGGAAGGGCGCTAGCCGCAGCAGCGGCCAGAAGCTCCCGTCACGTGAAGCCTGGATGCGCATCGCTCCGTTTGCGACTGTCACGCGGATGCGGAAATCCTTGAGCTCCTTGAAGGGCTGCGTCACCGACCAGTCGGATTTTCCGTCGGTGACGACGGTGCTGAGGAAGGGTTCGCCGTCGGTGAATTCGACGCCTGTCTTCACCCAGCGTCTTTCGTCGATGCGCACCATCAGGCCGGCCTGGTCGTAGAGGGTGCGAAATTCGCCCTGGACGCGGATCTGCACGGTGAAGCTGTCGCCGGTGGGAAAGGCGAGGAAATGGCCGGTGTCGCGGGTGAAGCCGTAATAGGTTTCGCGCCAGAAATCGGTCTTTTCGTCCGTTGTCATCGTCAGGCCGGTTTCGTCGGCGTGCCAGCTGGCCGGCTCGTTCCGCCATTTTCCCGCGTTGAAATCAATGCTCATCCCATCCTCCCTTGGTTGAAACCTGGCGCCGCCGATTCTTCATGCCTGCATGATGCGCGGTCTTTGCGCAGGCGGCCAGTCGCGGCCGGTGATGTCGTGCTCTTTCAGGCGTTCCGAGCTCTGCCGACGACATAATCCGCGGCTTCGGCTTGACACGATAGTTTCCTCTCTTATTCTGTTACAAAAATATGACTTACATAATAGTGGAACTAAACGGGAGCCTATCATGAAAACACTGGTCGCATTCCTGCTCGGCACTGCGCTTGTCGCCCTGCCGTCGACCCTGCTTGCCCAGGAAAAGGGCGGCGTCATCAATGTCGCCACCATCGGCGAGCCGCCGACGCTCGATCCGATGTCGTCGACGGCCGATCTCGTCGGCATCGTCACGCAGCATATTTTTGAAACGCTCTACACTTTCGACAAGAGCTGGAATGTCACGCCGCTTCTGGCCGAAAGCCTGCCCGAGATCAGCGCCGACGGCAAAACCTATACGATCAAGCTCAGGACCGGCATCAAGTTCCACGACAACAGCGACATGACCTCGGAAGATGTCGTCGCCTCGCTCGGCCGCTGGATGAAGATCGCCTCGCGCGGCAAGCAGGTGGCAGGCTTCATCGACAAGATCACCGCGACCGACCAGGCGACCGTCACGATCACGCTGAAGCAACCTTATGCGCCGCTGACCTCGCTGCTCGCCTTCAACAATTCGGCCGCGATCATCAYCCCCGCCGAAAAGCAGGACGAGCCGATGAAGGACTTCATCGGCACCGGTCCCTATATGCTGAAGGAGCGCAAGGCCGACCAGTATATCCAGCTCGTCCGCTTCGACGGCTACAAGCCGCGCGAAGGCGATAGCAACGGTTATGGCGGCGCCCGACATCAGTATCTCGATGAAATCCGCTTCGTGCCGGTGCCGGACCCGAACACCCGCGTCGAAGCCGCCGTTTCCGGCCAGTATGATTATGTCGACTCGATTCCGGTTGAATCCTACGACAAGCTGAAGGCCTCCACAGCCTCGCAGCCGGTCATGCTGAAGCCCTTCGGTTATCCGGTCTTCGTCTTCAACACGAAGGAGGGTGTTGCCGGGAATGTCGAGGTTCGCAAGGCGATCCGCCAGGCGCTCAGCATGGAAGACATGCTGGCCGCAGCCTTTGGCGGCACGGATTTCTATGCGCTCGACGGCTCGATCTATCCGAAGACCTTTGCCTGGTCGACGGATGCCGGCGTCGAGGGGGCTTACAATGTCGCCGATCCGGAAGGGGCGGCGGCTGCCGCCAAGAAGGCCGGTTACAATGGGGAGCCGATCCGCATCCTGACCAGCCGGCAGTACGAGTTCCACTACAAGATGGCGCAGGTCGCCGCCGAATATCTGAAGCTTGCCGGCTTCACCGTCGATATGCAGGTGGTGGACTGGGCGACGCTGACGCAGCGCCGCACCGATCCGAAGCTCTGGGATATCTACATCACCCACAGCCCCTTCCTGCCGGAGCCGGCTCTCATCGGCTCGCTCTCGACCAGCTCGCCGGGCTGGTGGGACACGCCGGCCCGCAAGGCTGCGGTGGATGCCTTCACTTCCGAAGTCGATCCGAAGAAGCGGGTGGCGCTCTGGGCCGATGTCCAGAAGGCGGTTTATGCAGATGCGCCCTTCATGAAGATCGGCGATTTCAATGCCGTCTCGGCAAAGTCGGTCAAGCTCGAAGGTGTCGATCCGGCTCCGTGGCCGTATTTCTGGAACGCTTCGATCAAGAAGTGATGGGGTGATTCCTGTGCCCACCAGTCGCTCCCTCATTCCCTTCCTCGGGCTTTGCCCGAGGGACGTCACAGGAATCCAGTGCGCCCAAGTCCTTGGGCGCGGAGGACTCTTTGACCGAATAAGGGTCAATCACGGCGCGGACGCGCCGTGGCTGGATCCCTGTGACAAGCACAGGGATGAGGGGCGGTGGGTGGCGGATTCCGTCTCGATGCCACATGCACCGATGGTAGGAGCAAGGTTCGGATGATCCGCTACATCCTCCAGCGCCTGTTCGGCATGATCGTCGTGATGTTCCTCGTCGTCACGATCGTCTTCGTCATCGTGCGCGTGACACCGGGAGATCCAGCCGCCGTCATGCTCGGCCCGGATGCGACGCCGCAGGATATTGCTGATCTCAGAAGCCGGCTCGGTCTCGATCAGTCGCTCGGCCTGCAATATGTCTATTACATCGGCCAGTTGCTGAAGGGCGATCTCGGCCAGTCGATCTTTCTCAACATGCCGGTTACTTCGGCCCTGCTCGACCGCGCCGAACCGACCTTCTTCCTGACTCTGTTCTCGCTCGTCATCGCCAGCGTCATCGCGCTGCCGATCGGCATTTATGCCGCCTATCGGCGTGGCTCCTTCGTCGACCAGGCGGCAACGACGCTCGCCATGTTCGCCGCCAGCATTCCGAGCTTCTGGCTCGGCCTCATCCTGATGCAGTTCTTCGCCGTCAGGCTCAACCTCTTCCCGGTCTCCGGTTATGGCGGCCCGGGCTCAAGCTTCCTCGAGCGCATGTATCACCTGACGCTGCCGGCCTTTGCGCTCGGCATCGTCTCCTCGGCGCTGATCCTGCGCTTCACCCGCGCCTCGATGCTCGATGTGCTCGGCGACGATTATATCCGCACGGCGCGCGCCAAGGGGCTGATCGAGCGCAA
This sequence comes from Rhizobium sp. BR 249, assembly GCF_047445895.1. Classification (NCBI taxonomy): domain Bacteria; kingdom Pseudomonadati; phylum Pseudomonadota; class Alphaproteobacteria; order Hyphomicrobiales; family Rhizobiaceae; genus Rhizobium; species Rhizobium sp. BR 249. The sequence goes on from NZ_JARWKX010000044.1 coordinate 8,048, forward strand.
GGTCATCCTCAAGCACGCGCTGAAAAATGCGCTGATCCCGATCCTGACGGTGATCGGCCTGACGGCGGCGGTGCTGATTTCGGGCGCCGTCGTTACCGAGACCGTCTTCGGCCTGCCGGGTGTCGGTAATCTCGTCGTCTCGGCGGTTCTGCGCCGCGACTATCCCGTCATCCAGGGCGCGCTGCTCGTCATCGCCGCCCTTTACGTGCTGATCAATTTTGCGATCGACATGCTCTACCTGCTGGTCGATCCGAGGGTGCGCTACTGATGGCCGATATCGCAATCAAGCCCGTCGAAAGCGAAGGCAGCAAATTCGCCAGGCGCCTGCTGAAGCGCAAGACGGTCGCCTTCGGCCTGCTGATCCTGACGATTTTCGTGCTGCTCGCAGCCTTCGCGCCTGTCGTGGCACCTTACTCGCCGTCGAAGCTTTCCATCGTCAACCGGCTGAAGCCGCCGAGCGAGATCTTCTTCTTCGGCACGGACGAATTCGGCCGCGACGTCTTCTCGCGCACGATCTTCGCCGGGCGTCTGTCGCTGCTGGTCGGTGCTGCGGTCGTCGCTCTTTCGGCGCTGATCGGCGTCACCCTTGGCCTGCTCGCCGGCTTCTTCCAGAAGCTCGATACGCCGATCGCCCGGCTGATCGATGCGATGATGGCATTTCCCGATATTCTGCTGGCGATCGCGCTCGTCGCCGCCCTCGGTCCGTCGCTGACGACCGTCATCATCGCGCTGTCGATCGTCTATGCGCCACGCCTTGCCCGCATCGTCCGTGCCTCGACGCTCGTCATTCGTGAGCTGCCCTATGTCGAGGCGGCGAGGGCGCTTGGGATTTCGACCTTCCACATCATGACGCGGCATGTACTGCGCAATCTGCTGTCGCCGATCCTGGTGCAGGGCACATTCCTCTTCGCCAGCGCCATGCTCGCCGAAGCCGGCCTGTCTTTCCTCGGCCTCGGCGTCAGCCCCGAGATCCCGACCTGGGGAACGATGATCGCCGCCGGCCGGCAATATATCGGCCAGGCCGATTGGATGACGCTCTTTCCCGGTGTCGCGATCATCCTCTCCGTGCTGTCGCTGCAGATGGTCGGCGACGGCCTGAGGGACATGCTCGATCCAAGACTTCGCAAGGACCTTTAATCCGCCGACGAAACGTCGGCCAAATGACATTCGCCAATCGAATTCGCATGACAGGAGTTAGCGTGAATCAGTTTCCCGCCGCAGACACGGTTGAGAGCTCGCCCTATGAACGGCTTGCCGCGCTCGGCATCGAGCTTCCGCCGCCGCCGCCGCCGATCGCCAATTTCGTGACGCATGTGCTGGAGGGTAACATGCTCTATCTCTCCGGCCAGGGCCCGCGCGAGGCCGACGGCTATCTGCATGCCGGCAAGGTCGGCGCCGGCGGCGTCGGTGTCGAAGAGGCCTATGGCCATGCGCGGCTGACCGGTATCAATCTGCTGTCGGTCATGCATGACGCGCTTGGCGATCTTTCCCGGGTCAAGCGGGTGGTCAAGCTGCTCGGCATGGTCAATGCCGTGCCCGATTTCGAGGATCATCCGAGCGTCATCAACGGCTGCTCGGATCTCTTGATCGAAGTCTTCGGGCCGGCCGGCGAACATGCCCGTTCGGCCGTCGGCTTCGGCTCGCTGCCGGGCAACATCACCGTCGAGATCGAGGCCATCGTCGCCTTGCACGGCTGATGAGACCTTTCATATTTAGAGCAGCGTTCCATCTTATGCCGCTGCCGGCCCGGAATTCTGGAGAACTTCATGCCCACTGATATGAGACCATCGATCGGCCTTCGCCCCGTCATCAACGTATCGGGCACGATGACCAGCCTCGGCGCCTCCATCGTCGTGCCGGAAGCGATCGAGGCGATGGCGTCGATCCTGCCGCATTTCGTCGAGATCAACGACCTGCAGCGCAAGGCAAGCGCCGTCATTGCCCGGCTGACCGGCGGCGAGGCAGGCTTCGTCACCGCCTCCTGCTCGGCCGGCATTTCACTCGCCGTCGCCGGCGCCATCACTGGCGACAATCTGCTGGCGATCGAGAAGCTGCCGGATGCCGTGCCCGAAAAGAACGAGGTGCTGGTGCAGATGGGCCATGTGGTGAGCTATGGCGCGCCCGTCGACCAGGCGATCCGGCTTGCCGGCGGCAAGGTCGTGCTTGTGGGACAGGCGACTTCGACCCATCGCTTCCACATGGAAAACGCCATCACCGACAAGACGGCTGCCGCCGTCTATGTCGTTTCCCATCATGTCGTCGACTACGGCCTCTTGAACCTCAAGGAATTCGTCGAGATCGCCCATGCCAAGGGTGTGCCCGTCATCGTCGACGCGGCCTCGGAATATGATCTCAGGATCTTCCTGGAGCAGGGGGCCGATATCGCGCTCTATTCCGGCCACAAGTTCCTCGGCGGTCCGACCTCGGGCATCGTGGCCGGCCGGAAAGAGCAGGTGCGCCATGCCTTCCTGCAGAATATGGGCATCGGCCGCGGCATGAAGGTCGGCAAGGAGAGCATCTTTGGCGTCATGGCCGCACTCGAAGCCTGGGAGCGCCGCGATCATGCCGGCATCCGGGAGCGCGAAACCGGCTATCTCAACCTTTGGAAAAAGACGCTCGACGGCCGTCCCGGCGTCACCGCACTGATCGAGCCCGACCCGACCAACAACCCACTCGACCGGCTGCGTCTCATCGTCGACCCAGAGCAGGCCCATATCACCGCCTGGGATCTGGCCGATGCGCTCGCCAAGGGCAGTCCGCCGATCATCGTGCGCGATCATGAGGTCGAGCACCGCTATTTCTATCTCGATCCGTGCAACCTGCATCCGGGCCAGGAAGTGATCGTTGCAAACCGCCTCGGTGAGGAACTCGACAAGGCGCGCGCCTCGAACGAGATCATCGCCACGCCCATCGAAAACCGCAGCCGGCACCGTTTCGACGGGTTGCTGCGCTGGCCGGATTGAACCCGAGAGGAGCCGATATGGTCAGCGTCCAGCCGCAACCGATAGAGACAGCCGCTCCCGTCCTTTCCGTCGACAGGCTGACGACGTCGTTCCTGGTGGACGGCGCCTGGAAACCGGTCGTGCGCGACGTCTCCTTCACCGTCGCGCCGGCCGAAACGGTAGCGATCGTCGGTGAATCCGGCTCGGGAAAGAGCGTTACGTCGCTGTCGATCATGCGGCTGTTGCAGGCCGACACCAGCCGCATCGAGGGCCGCGTCATGCTTGGTGGACGCGACCTGCTGGCCTTGCCGGAACATGCCATGCGGCAGGTGCGCGGCAATGAGGTGGCGATGATCTTCCAGGAGCCGATGACATCGCTCAATCCGCTCTTCACCATCGGCGACCAGATTTCCGAAGCGCTGCTCTGCCATTCCGATATGAGCAAGGCAGATGCCAGGGCTGAGACGATCAGGCTGCTGGAGAAGGTCCGCATCCCCTCGGCCGCGTCGCGATTCGACGAATATCCGCATCGTTTTTCCGGCGGCATGCGCCAGCGGGTGATGATCGCAATGGCGCTCGCCAGCCGGCCGAAGCTCCTGATCGCCGACGAGCCGACGACGGCGCTCGACGTGACGATCCAGGGCCAAATCCTCGATCTCATCAAGATGCTGCAGGACGAGGAGGGAACCTCCGTTCTCTTCATCACCCATGATATGGGCGTCGTTGCCGAGATCGCCGACAGGACTGTCGTGATGTATCGCGGTGAACAGGTCGAAAGCGGCGCCACCGCCGATATCTTCCATCGCGGCAGACATCCCTATACGAGAGCTTTGCTTTCTGCCGTACCGGTGCTCGGCTCGATGCAGGGCCGGCAAAGACCGCTGCGTTTTCCCGTGGTCAATACGGCGACGGGTGAATCGGACATTCCCGCCGAGGCGGCCGATACGGTGGCGGCAAAGCCGGTGCTGCAGGTGAAAAACCTCACCAAGCGCTTCGACATTCATTCCGGCCTCTTCAATCGGCTGACCAGCCGGGTGCATGCGGTCGAAAACGTCTCCTTCGATCTTCATGCCGGCGAGACGCTGTCGCTCGTCGGTGAATCCGGCTGCGGCAAATCGACGACCGGCCGCGCCATCATGCGGCTCATCGAGCCGCAGGCCGGCTCCGTTCTGGTCGAGGGTAGGGAGGTGCTCGGCCTCGACAGGAAGGATCTGCGTGAGATGCGCAAATCCGTGCAGATGATCTTTCAGGATCCGTTCGCCAGCCTCAATCCGCGCATGACGGTCGGCGCGTCGATCGCCGAACCCTATATCGAGCATGGGATGGGCAGTGCGAAACAGGCTAGGGAGGTCGTCGCCGACTTGCTCGTGAAGGTCGGTCTGTCCCCCGATATGGCGTCGCGTTATCCGCATGAATTTTCCGGCGGCCAGCGTCAGCGTATCTGTATTGCCCGGGCGCTTGCCTTGCGGCCAAAGGTGATCGTCGCCGATGAAAGCGTTTCGGCACTCGATGTTTCGATCAAGGCGCAGGTCATCAACCTGATGCTGGACCTGCAGCAGAGCCTCAACCTCGCCTTCCTGTTCATCTCGCACGACATGGCGGTGGTCGAGCGCGTCAGCCATCGCGTCGCGGTGATGTATCTCGGCGAGATCGTCGAGATCGGCCCGCGCGCCGCCGTCTTCGAAAATCCGCAGCACCCCTATACGAAGAAGCTGATTTCAGCCGTGCCAGTGCCCGATCCGGATCGTCGTCACGAAAAGCGGATGGTGGCCAATGACGAGATCAAGAGCCCGATGCGCCCGGTCGACTATCAGCCACCGAGCGCCTCCTATCGCGAGGTCGGGCCGGGCCATCTGGTGATGGCCGATCGCTCGTCCGGGTTGGGAGTTGCCTAATGGATCAGCGGCGCATAAAGCAGATGTAGAGACACCTGCCTGGAAAGCCGTACAAATGGACAAGACAGAGTATTATTCGAAGCTTGGCGGTTTGCCGCCACAGACCCAGCTGCTTTCCGGCCGAGCCGTTTTCACCACGGCTTACGCGGTCATCCCCCGCGGTGTCATGAGCGACATTGTCACGAGCCTCCTTCCACATTGGACGGGAACGCGGGCATGGGTTCTCTCGCGGCCGCTTTCCGGTTTCTCCGAGACCTTCTCGCAATATATCATGGAGGTTCAGCCGGGCGGCGGGAGCGACCGGCCGGAGCCCGACAAACGCGCCGAAGCCGTGCTCTTCGTCGTCGAAGGCGGCATGACGGTGGAACTCGACGGCGTCAGCCATGCGCTGCGCGCCGGCTCCTTCGCCTATCTCCCGGCCGGCTCGGCCTGGCGCCTGAAAAACGACGGCTCGACCGCGGCGATCTTCCACTGGGTCAGGAAAGCGTTTCAGGAGGTCGAGGGGCTGGAGCCGCCGCCGGCGATCTTTACGCATGAGGACGACCATCCGATCCGGGCCATGCCCGACACCGACGGGCGCTGGGGCACGACCCGCTTCATCGACCCGGCCGATGTGCGCTACGACATGCACGTCAATATCGTGACCCTGGAGCCGGGCGCGGTGATCCCCTTCATGGAAACCCATGTCATGGAGCACGGGCTCTATGTGCTGGAAGGCAAGGCGGTTTATCGCCTGAACCAGGATTGGGTCGAGGTCGAGGCCGGCGACTTCATGTGGCTGCGCGCCTTCTGCCCGCAGGCATGCTACGCCGGTGGCCCCGGCCGGTTCCGATACTTGCTCTACAAGGACGTCAACCGGCACATGAAGCTCTGGTAGGAGCGGCGCGCCTAATTTACGCTCAGTCGTGCATCGCCAGCGCGCAAAATATGTGCAGCAGAGCCGGGATCTCCTGAAAATCCTGAGCACGGGATTTTGGCACGTGCTTTGCTTTTCTGTCTTGTATGCAAGATAGCCACGCATCCGAGACCACGCAGAAGACCATCGAGGAGACGATCGTCTCCGGGATTCTTTCAGCCAGGATTCGTCCCGGTACGCGTCTCAGCGAAAACCAGCTGGCTACACTTTTCGGCGTGTCTCGCACCCGCGTGCGTGAAGCCATGATGCGGCTGGAAACGCGCGGCATCGTCCATGTCAGCCCGAGACGTGGCTGGTTCGTCGTCGAGCCCTCCGCCGAAGATGCGATTGCGGTCTATGAGGCGCGGCGCGTCATCGAGGCCGGATTGCTGCGCAGCATGCGGTCGCTGACGGATGCGGGACACGAAGCTCTCGCAGCGCATTTGAACGAGGAAAAGGGCGCGCTGGCTTCCGGCGACCGCCAGCGTCTCACCTATTTGATGGGCGATTTCCACATCCGTATCGCGGAACTGAGCGGAAACGGCATCCTGGTCGATATCCTGCGCGACCTGACGGCGAGGACCATCCTCATTTCGATGCTCTATCAGTCCGAGTTTCATGCGGCACAGTCTCACGACGGGCATTGCCGCATTTTCGAGGCCATGCAGGCCGGCGATTTCGTCAGAGCTGCGGAGCTCTCCGTCGAACATCTGGACGAGGTGGAAATGGGTCTCGACCTTACCTCACGCCCGGATCCGCTCTCGGAATTGCGCAACTCCCTGTCGCTCCCTCCCAGAACCGTGTCTCCCGTTTCCCAACCGTTCAGACCTAAAAAGCCATAACCTCAAAGGAGAAACCAACATGCTGACAAGAAGAGTTTTCTTCGCAATCGCGACGCTCGCGGCAAGCTTCGGCTTCGCCCCTGCCTCTCACGCCGATGCTCTTGCCGACATCACGGCGCGCGGTACGCTGCGTGTCGCCGTACCCCAGGATTTTCCGCCTTTCGGCAGCGTCGGAACCGATATGGCGCCGATGGGCTACGATATCGATGTGGCCAATCTCATCGCTGAAAAGCTGGGCGTCAAAACCGAACTCGTGCCGGTCACCAGCGCCAACCGGATTCCCTACCTGCAGACGAACAAGGTCGATCTGGTCATTTCGAGCCTTGGCAAGAATGCCGAGCGGGAAAAAGTGATCGACTTCACCGCTGCCTATGCCCCCTTCTTCAACGGCGTCTTCGGGCCGGCCGATCTTTCGGTCGCCAAGGCGGAAGATCTCGCGGGCAAGAGCATCGGCGTCACGCGTGGCGCAGTGGAGGATCTCGAGCTGACGAAAATCGCGCCGGCCGACGCAACGATCAAGCGTTATGAGGACAATAACGGCACCATCTCGGCGTTCCTGTCCGGCCAGGTCGATATCGTTGCGACCGGCAACGTCGTGGCCGCCGCGATCCTCGCCAAGAACCCTCCCAAGCGTCCCGAGCTGAAGTTCCTCATCAAGAATTCGCCCTGCTACATCGGTCTCAACAAGGAACAGCCGGCCCTTCTGGAGAAGGTAAACGGCATTATCGCCGCCGCCAAAACCGACGGCAGCCTGAACGCCATTTCGCAGAAGTGGCTCGGCGCCGACCTCCCGTCGGATCTGTAACGATCAAATCTCACATCCGTCATCCCGTACCGGCACGCGGGATGACGGATGTTCGTCACTGCAGGAGGGACAACTTCTTGAGTTACCATTTCGAATTCGGCTGGCTGTTTGAATATTACCCCCAGATCATCAAGGGCATACTGATCACCCTTGAGCTGATCGCGATCGGCGGAGTGCTCGGCATTTCGCTCGGCATCGTCTGCGCCTGGGTGCGCGCGCTCGGTCCAGCCTGGTTGAAGCCGGTCATTGCGAGCTATGTCGAACTGATCCGCAACACGCCGTTCCTGATCCAGCTTTTCTTCATCTTTTTCGGCCTGCCGTCGCTTGGCCTCCAGCTTTCCGAATTGACGGCGGCCAATCTTGCGATGGTCGTCAACCTCGGCGCCTATAGCTGCGAGATCATCCGCGCCGGCATCCAGGCAACGCCGAAAGGCCAGTTCGAGGCGGGCGAGAGCCTTGCGATGACACGCTTCGAGACCTTCCGCCATGTCATTCTGGTGCCGTCGTTGCAGCGCATCTGGCCGGCGCTGTCGTCTCAGGTCGTCATCGTCATGCTCGGCTCAGCGGTCGTGTCGCAGATCGCAGCCGAGGATCTCACCTTCGCCGCGAATTTCATACAGTCGCGGACCTTCCGCGCCTTCGAGGCCTACATCGTCTCGACCGCAATCTATCTCGCGCTGGCGATCCTGCTTCGGCAGGTGCTGGGCCTGATCGGCTGGTTCATTTTCCCGAGGAGAGCAGCACGGTGATCACGTTCACACTCTGGGACATCCTGCGCAACCTGCTGCTCGCCACGCGCTGGACGATCCTTCTTTCGTTCGTCTCGTTCCTCGGTGGCGGCCTGGTCGGACTGGGCCTGCTCTTCCTGCGGATCAGCAAGCGCAGGGCATTCAGGGCGTTCGCGAAATATTACGTCGAGCTCTTCCAGGGCACGCCGCTGCTGATGCAGCTCTTCATCGCTTTTTTCGGGCTCGGCCTCTTCGGGATCGACGTGCCGGCCTGGCTTGCCGCGGGATTGGCGCTCATCCTGTGGAGCGCGGCCTTTCTTACTGAAATCTGGCGTGGCTGCGTCGAAGCGGTCGCAAGAGGTCAGTGGGAGGCTTCCGCCAGCCTCGGCATGGGGCGCCTCCAGCAGATGCGCCATGTCATCCTGCCCCAGGCGCTGAGGATTGCCATCCCGCCAACCGTCGGCTTCTCCGTCCAGATCGTCAAGGGAACGGCGCTGACCTCGATCATCGGCTTCGTCGAATTGTCGAAAGCCGGCACCGTGGTCACCAACGCCACCTTCCAGCCCTTCACCGTCTATGGGCTCGTCGCTCTCATCTACTTCGCCCTTTGCTGGCCCTTGTCGAAAAGCAGCCAGATCCTGGAAAGGAAGCTCAATGTCGCTCATCGAAATCACTGACGTTCGCAAGAGCTTCGGAACCAACGAGGTGCTGAAAGGCATCAACCTCAATGTCGAGCCAGGCGAGGTCATTGCCATCATCGGCAGGAGCGGTTCGGGCAAATCGACCCTGCTTCGCTGCATCAACGGCCTGGAGACCATCACCGACGGGTCCATCTCGGTCGCCGGCGCACAGCTGCTCGATGACGAGGTGCATCTGAAGGCGCTGCGCCTCAAGGTCGGGATGATCTTTCAGCAGTTCAATCTCTTCCCGCACCTGACCGCCGGCGGCAATGTCATGCTGTCGCAGACCGTGGTTAAAAAGACCCCCAAGGCCGAAGCCGAGGCCACCGCCCGCAAGATGCTGGAGCGGGTGGGGCTGGGTCACAGGTTCGATGCCTATCCGGACGAACTCTCGGGCGGCCAGCAGCAGCGCGTCGCCATTGCCCGCGCGCTCGCCATGCAGCCGACAGCCCTTCTCTGCGACGAGATCACCTCCGCCCTCGATCCGGAACTGGTCGCCGAGGTCCTTGCCGTGGTGCGCGAGCTTGCCGCCGAGGGAATGACGCTGCTGATGGTTACGCACGAGATGAAGTTCGCCCGCGACGTCTGCAGCCGCGTCGTCTTCATGCATCAGGGCCGGGTCCACGAGATTGGCCCGCCTGAAGAGGTCTTCGCCAACCCGCAGACCGCGGAGCTGAAGCAGTTCCTCGGCGTCAACTAGGTGTCTTTTCGCCGATCCCCTGATGAGAGGGGAGGGCATGCCATGTCGGCGTGCCTTAGCCGATGGGCCGCGCTCAGGCGGCCTGCGCTTTCGGCTTGACCGTTTTGACATGGGTTATGCTGCGGCGACCGTCGATGCTGACGGGGACGTCGCCGTCGACGGTGGCGCGGCGCACGATGCGGTGCTGGTCGCCATAGTCGTTGACGGCATAGTGCTGGGTCGCGCGGTTGTCCCAGATCGCCACGTCCCCGGCTCTCCAGCGCCAGCGCACGGTATTTTCCGGGGCGGTGACGTAGGACTGGAACACCTCATAGAGTTTGGCGGAGTCGGTCTTCGACACGCCGACGAGGCGTTGAACGAAGTTGCCGAGCAGCAGCGATCTTTCGCCGGTTTCCGGATGGATACGCACGACCGGATGCTCGGTCTCGTAGACGGTCGACGTGAACACTTCCTCGAAATGCTTCTTCTCTTCGGCGGTGGCGCGAGGGCGCACGGCGGCGTAGTCGTAGGCATTGCTGTGAACGGCCCACAGATTGTCCGCCAGCGCTTTGAGAGGCGCCGGCAGGCTTTCGTATGCGGCATGGGTGTTGGACCAGATCGTGTCGCCGCCGGCCGCCGGAATGACGACGCCGCGAAGGACGGAGAATTTGGGATAGGCGTCCACGAAGGTGACGTCGGTATGCCACTGGTCCGCTCTGCCGCCGCCGCGGCTGGAATCGAGGTTGAGGATGGAAGCCGTGCCGGCCGCCGGACCCTGGGTCGGGTGAGGCACGAGGTCGCCCAGGCGGCGTGCGAAGGATTCCTGCTCGGAATCGTCAAGATGTCCCTGATCGCGGAAGAAGATGACCTTGTGCTTCAGGAGAAGCTGGTTGATGGCCGCCACCGTTGCATCCGAAAGATCTCCGCCGAGACGGATACCCCTGATTTCGGCGCCGACACGGCCGGTCAGCGGAATGACATCGGCATCGGGAATGACTTGATTGACGAAAACCGGTTTGCTCATGGAAATCTCCTGTAGATGTTGGAAGAAGTCGGCAGGTCACATGCGCCCGAAGAGCCATTCTTCGGGCGTTCGAAAATCTCATTGCTGAAATCGACAGGGCTATGGAACAAAATAATCTATAAAATCTATAGACAAATTTTTCCAATTTTCCCTGTTTTCCTGAAACAGCCGTCTTCGATGTTTCTCCGGTGCGATGATTTCCCCGCCGATAGAAGACTGGTGGTCATTGTCCTTTCTTCGTATCGTTCGCAGGAGCGCCGCATCGCCGAGCACCCGGAAAGGAACTTTCGATGGCAACAGTCAAACTCCTATCGGACCAAGAGGCCGCAGCCATTCCGGCCGTTCAAGCCGTGTTCGAGGACATCAGGGCGACCCGCAAGACCGACTTCATCAACAATTTCTGGCGTGCCCTTGCAAACGATCCCGCAAACCTCAAACGGGTGTGGGAAACGCTGAAATCGGTCATGACGGTCGAAGGCGCGATCGATCCCTTGACGCGCGAGATGATCTATATAGCCGTGTCGACGGCCAATGCCTGCCAATACTGCATTCAATCCCACACCGCAGCCGCCCGTGCGCGCGGCATGACCGATGCGCAACATGGCGAACTTCTGACGATCATCGGACTTGCCGCGCAGACAAACCATCTCGCTCTCGCCATGCAGGTTCCGCCCGATCCGGAATTCGAGGTGCGATAGGGGATCGGTTGTATCAGCTGTCCTACAGCAGGCGATCATCTTCCTCGTCGCTGCCAATCATGCAGTTTCCATCACGATAAAATGCGCGAGCGGGGCGCTGCAATCTGCGGAATATGAATGCAACTTTAAATAGTAAAAGTGGCGTAATGCATGTTATGGAACTTCCGCTAGCGAAGCGCCGTTATGAGACCACCCGATTGCGGCCGGCCTTTTTCGCCGTATACAGATTTTGGTCGGCGACCTCCAAGATCTCCTTGGGAGAAGCGGCGGACAAGCCGCCGGCGACACCGATGCTGATCGTGATGCGCAGGCCGTTGCAGATCGCCGACCAGTCCCAGCGCTCGACAGCCAGACGCAGCCGCTCGCAGACATCGGCGGCGGCTTTCGGAGTGCCTGTCAACACCACGACGAATTCCTCGCCGCCGAAACGAATGGCCTGGTCGGTGGCGCGCAACTGGTTGCGCAGGATGGTTCCGATGGCGCCGAGGACCTGGTCGCCGATCATGTGAGAGAAGTTGTCGTTGACCGATTTGAAATGGTCGACGTCAAGCATCGCGATCGAATATGGGCGCTTCTCGGATGTCAGTTCCTTAAAGCGGCTGTCGAGATATTTGCGGTTATAGAGCCCGGTCAGCGCGTCGAGATAAACGGCGCTGGCCAGGATATCTGTTTGCTCCTGCAGCTTCTGATAGGAGGCCTCCAGCGTGTCGGCGCGCTTCGATTCCGTTTCGGCAACTTCCTTGAGCCGCCTGGTTTCATAGTAGATTTCGGCGAGACGCGCGCGCTGCTGGGTTCTCTCGGCGCTGTTCTGCAGATAGAACTGATGGTATTTCTTGTGTGCCTCCAGCGCCAGATCGAACTGCCCCAGCCCTTCATGGGCGCGCGACAGATAGAGATAGATCTGGATATAGGAATCGAAGCTGCCGCCTTCGGCGATCAATTCCACCGCTTCGAGCAGCAGCGACCGGGCTTCCTCGAACTTTCCGTAATTATTGTAGACCTGGCCCAAAGTGTAGAGATATTGCTGCCGGTCCCTGACATAGCTGTTCTTCTGAAACTGCTGGTAGCGGAGCATGCACTGGAGCGCCTTTTCATGCTCTCCCAGATGGCCGTAGTAATCGGCCTGGTTGCCGAGGCAAATACGGGCAGCCCAGCTGTCGCCGGTCTCGATTGCGAGGTCGAGCGCCTGTTCGGTGAGATCAAGCGCTCTCGTCAGCATCCGGTGAGCTTCCTCCGGCTGGCCGAGCGCCTGCGCGATATAGCCGCCTTCCGAATGGGCGCCGCCGAGGTTGACGAGCCACCAGCATTCGTAGGTCTTGTTGCCGATCGACCGGGCGAGCTCGACAGACCTCTCGCTCATCAGGATCGCCCGGTCGGGTTGCTTGTTGTACCAGAAGATAATGCCGATGACGTTGGTTGCGAGACTCTGCGCCTTCGGATCGGCGGTCTTGTCGGCCAGATCCAAGGCGCGGGTCGCCTCTTCGATCGCCTCTTCCGGCAAGCCCAGTTCCAGGAGCAGCCATCCGAAATAGGCCCTGGCATAGGCTTCCTGGACGGGTTCTCTTTTCGATTTCCAGAAGTCCACCGCCCGGCGGACATGCGTCAAACCAAGTTCGGCCGCACCGGTTTGAAAACAGTACCAGGCAATATCCGTGTCGCATTGGGCGGCAAGCCGGTCGTCGCCCCGCGATCTGGCATCGGCAAGAATTTGCCCGGCAAGTGCAAGCGCCTCATCCGATCGGCCTGTACATCCAAGATGCCAGGCTTGCTGCAGTTCGAAATTTGCTTTTGGAATAAATGTCTCAGTATCAACAATTTGCATATCGAACGCCGTGTTTGTTCCCTGAATAGGGATAGCATTAGAAGTTTAACAATGATGCAAACTGGTGAGGAAACAGAAGGGGCGCGCGGCTGAACTTTCACCCGTAGGTTTTAGTAGCGAACGGGCGTGATGGATAATCCGTAGGAGGGGCAAGGCTCATTGGCCCATAACAGGCGGGGAGTATCTCCCCGCCTGCCGCGTCGTGCAAGTCCGGCGCCTCGTCAGGCGAGGTATTTCGTAAACCAGTCGACCGTCCGCTGCCAGGCGAGCTTGGCTGCCGCCTCGTCGTAGCGGGGCGTGGAATCGTTGTGGAAGCCATGATTGACGTCGGGGTAGATATAGGCCTCGTAGGTTTTCCCGGACGATTTCAGCGCCGCTTCATAGGCCGGCCAGCCTTCATTGATCCCCTTGTCCAGCCCGCCATAGTGAAGAAGCAACGGCGCCTTGATCTTCGGCACGTCCTCGGCGCGCGGCTGCCTGCCGTAGAAGGGCACGGCGGCGGCAAGCTCCGGATAGGCCACCGCCGCGGCATTGGAAACGCCGCCGCCGTAGCAGAAGCCTGTTATGCCGACCTTGCCGGTGGTGAGGTCACTCTTCATCAGGAACTCGACCGCTGCGAAAAAGTCGTTCATCAGCTTTTCCGGATCGACCTTCTGCTGGAGTTCCCGTCCCTTTTCGTCATTGCCGGGATAGCCGCCGACCGAAGTCAATCCATCCGGCGCCAGCGCAATGAAGCCGGCCTTCGCGACGCGACGCGCCACATCCTCGATATAGGGATTGAGGCCTCTGTTCTCGTGAACGACGACCACGCCCGCGACCTTGCCGCTGGCTTTCGCAGGGCGCACGAGATAGGCGCGCACGTCCCCGTTTCCTTTCGGCGAGGGATAGGTGATGTATTCGGCTGAGATATCGGGATCGGTGAACTCGACCTGGGTCGCCAGCGCATAATCCGGGCTGAGCGACGCAAGGATCGCGGCTGCCGTCACCCCGCCGACCGCAAACTTGGCGGCACGGTCGAGAAACTCGCGCTTGGTGATTTTCCCATGCGCATAGTAGTCGTAGAGTTCGAGAAGTTCCTGCGGGAAATCCTTGGCTGTCATGCGGGTCATGATGGCTCCTCCTTGCCTCGGGTTCTCACAGCATCCTACACACGAGTGATAACCTGTCTTTTCAACCTTTCGCGAGCCCTTGCGTGATCGGCTGGGGGCGGTCGCGCCTTGCCGCGACAGGCGCATAAATCTGCCGTCCTCCGCTTGCCGATGCGCCATGCTTCATTGGCCCCCGGCAATCGGGGCAAAATCGGCAGCCGCCTATCGATCTATGAAAATCAATTTCATACGTATGCGTTGAGGCCCGTTTTCTATTGACGCCCCCTGATTTTTGTCCCAACTTAAAGAAAATAAATTACTTAACTGGGAACATGATCGGCATGAAAGTAGGAATCATCGGGCTAGGATTCCGGCTGGGCTATCTCGGCTATGTCTTCAAGGCGATCGACGACAGTTTCGACATCGTAGGCTATGTGGATCCGGAACCCGCCGGGCTTCCCGGATTGACGGAAAAGGGCATTTCGGTCGGCAAGGCCTACGGTTCACCGGAAGAGCTTCTCGCCTCGGAAAAGCTCGATCTGCTGATGATCGGCTCTCCCAATCACATGCATCTCGATCATATCAGGCTCGGGCTGCAAGCCGGCCTCAAGGTCTTCTGCGAAAAGCCGATCGTCACGACCATTACAGAAAGCATCGAACTTGCCCATCTCCTGGCGAAGTTCGGCCATGAGCGGCTGATGGTTGGTCTCGTGCTGCGTTATTCTCCTCTTTATAAGGATCTGCGCGCCATCCAGGCCGAGGGCAAGCTCGGCCAGATCGTGTCGATCGAGGCTTCCGAACATATCGAGCCCTATCACGGCGCCTTCTTCATGCGCGACTGGCGCCGCTACGAGCGTTATTCCGGCAGCTTCATGCTGGAGAAATGCTGCCATGACCTCGACCTTTATAATGGTGTGGTGGGCGCGCGGCCGGAGCGCGTTGCCAGTTTCGGCGGCCGCAAGAGCTTCATTCCGGCCAACGATCCGGCGCGTGAAGGCATCAACGATCTCGAGCTTTTCCATCGCAAGCCGAGCGGCTGGATGGGCTCCGACAAGGTGTTCGACAGCGATGCCGACATCATCGACTACCAGGTGGCGATCGTCGAATATGCCAATGGCGTCGGCATGAACTTCCACACCAATCTCAATGTGCCGGACCAGTTCCGCCGCTTTGCCATCATGGGCTCGCGCGGCATGGCCGAGGGTGATTTCGTTCGCGGCTATCTCGACGTCCATGAGCAGCTGACCGGCAAAAAAGTGGTCGAGAACAAATATGCCGCCACGGAACTCTCCCAGCATTACGGCGCCGATGAACAGATGGCGAGCGATCTGCTGGAAAGCGTGCGCACCGGGCTCGAACTTCCCGTGTCCACGCTGAACGCGCTGGAAGCGGGCATCCTCGCATTGGCGATGGACGAAGCGAGGATGAAGAAAACGGTCGTCGACCTGCGTCCCATCTGGGACCGCTTCGACGAGGCCCTCCACGCTAAGGCGGCTTGAGGAAGGCGGCAAGATGAGTGTCCAAAGAAGCGCCTTCATCTTCGCCTGGATCCTCCTCCTTCCGGCCGTCCTCTATGTCCTCGCCATCGTCGCCTATCCGCTGGTCGATACCTTCATTCTCTCCTTCACCGACGCGTCGCTGAAGAAGACCACCAATTGGGTCGGCTGGGTCAATTACGAAAAGATCTTCAACGCCACGTTTGCGGAAGTCATCATCCGCACCTTCATCTGGACCTTCTTCTCGGTCGCCCTGAAAATGGTGATCGGCACCTTCGGCGCATGCATGCTGAATGCGGCCGTGCCCGGCCGCTCGCTGTTCCGGCTGTTGACCATGCCGCCATGGATCGTGCCGATGGCGATCGGCATCTTCATGTGGGGCTGGATGTATAACGGCCAGTTCGGGATGATCTCGGGCCTGTTGCAGCGCTTCGGCCTCGTCGACGGCCCGGTCGCCTTCCTCGCCTATGGAAGCACCGCCTTCTGGGCGACGATCGTTACCGACGTGTGGATCGGCGTGCCGCTGGTGACGATCTATTTCCTGGCGGCGATCCAATCCATTCCGAAGGATCTCTATGAAGCCGCCTGGACCGACGGCGCCGGCCGCTGGTATCGTTTCCGCCGCATCACCCTGCCGCTGATGGTGCCCGCCATCATCACCATGTCGATGCTGTCGCTGATCGCCACCTTCAACTCGTTCGACATCATCTGGATTCTGACCCAGGGCGGTCCGAGCGGCGAAACGACGACGATGATCATCGACACCTACCAGACCGCGATTGGCTCGAAGAAATACGGCGAAGGGGCGGCGCGCGCCGTCTTGATCTGCATCTTCCTGTCGCTTTTCTGCTTTGCCTATTTCCGTGTCACCCGCCGCCTCAATCCGGAGAAGCGCGCATGAGCAGCCCGGCCATGATAGACCGTTACCGCTGGTGGGAAATCATCCTGATCTATTGCGGCATCGCGGTGTTTCTGTTCTTCGTGCTGGCGCCCTTCGTCGAGGGCTTCCTCGTTTCGTTGAAGCCGCTCGCCCAGCTTTTCTCCTCGCCCTACCGCTTCTGGCCGGAGAACGGTTCGTTCGAAGCCTATCGGACGATGTGGATCAGCGTGCCGGGCTTCGGGCGCTACATCTTCAACTCCTTCTTCATCTCCATCATCGTCACGCTGATCGTGCTCTGCCTCGTCATTCCGGCGGCCTATGCCTTTGCGAAATTCGAATTCAAGGGCATGGGAATCCTGCTCGGCGCCTTCCTGACGGTGAACATGTTCTCCGGCGCCGTGCTTTTGATCCCGCTCTTCCGGCTGATGCGCAGCATGGGCGTGCTCAACACCTATCTCGCCATGATCGTGCCGGGCGTCGCCTTCCTGATCCCCTCGGCGATCTGGCTGCTGCGCACCTATATGATCCGCATTCCCCAGGAGCTCAACGAAGCGGCCTATATGGATGGCGCCAGCCATTTCTACACGCTTCGCCGGGTCATCCTGCCCATTGCGATGCCGGGGATCATCGTCGTCGCCATCACCACCTTCATCGGCGCTTACGCCCAGCAATTCATCTTCGCGCTGACGTTCAACTCGAAGAGCGAATACATGCCCTTGCCGGTGGGGCTCTTTGCTTACTTCGGCAAGCAGGAGGTCATCTGGAACGAACTGATGGCGGCCTCCTTCGTCGGCATCGCGCCGGCGATGGTCGTCATCTTCTTCCTTCAGCGGTATCTCGTCGGCGGTCTGACCGCCGGTGCGGTGAAACAATAAGAGCAAAAATAGAGTGAACAGCTAACAACCAAAACGGGAGTTGCGACGTGAGCATTACTATCAAGACAGGCCTTATGGCGCTCGCTTTGCTCGGTTCGACGGCATTGACCGCGGTCACTGCCCATGCGGCCGACAAGGAAATCAGCTGGATCTATTGCGGCGACACGATCGACCCGGTCCACACCAAATACATCAAGCAGTGGGAAGAGAAGAACGCGGGCTGGAAGGTCACGCCAGAGGTCGTCGGCTGGGCGCAATGCCAGGACAAGGCGACGACGCTCGCCGCCGCCGGCACGCCTGTCGCCATGGCCTATGTCGGCTCGCGCACGCTGAAGGAGTTCGCGCAGAACGACCTCATCGTTCCGGTGCCGATGACGGACGACGAAAAGAAGGCTTACTATCCGCACATCGTCGACACCGTGACCTTCGAGGGCAACCAGTGGGGCGTTCCGATCGCCTTCTCCACCAAGGCGCTCTACTGGAACAAGGACCTCTTCAAGCAGGCCGGCCTCGATCCCGAGAAGCCGCCGAAGACCTGGGCTGAAGAAATCGAGATGGCCAAGACCATCAAGGAAAAGACCGGCATTCCGGGCTTCGGTCTTTCCGCCAAGACCTTCGACAACACGATGCACCAGTTCATGCATTGGGTTTACACCAACAACGGTTCGGTGACGGATGCCGAAGGCAAGATCACGCTCGACAGCCCGCAGATTCTCGCCGCGCTGAAGGCCTACAAGGATATCGTCCCCTACTCCGAGGAAGGCCCGACGGCCTATGAGCAGAACGAAGTCCGCGCCATCTTCCTCGACGGCAAGGTCGCCATGATCCAGGCAGGATCGGGCGCGGCCTCCCGCCTGAAGGAAACGAAGATCGCCTGGGGCATCACGACGCTGCCGCTCGGCCCCGACGCCAAGGGCCCCGGCACGCTTCTGATCACCGACAGCCTGGCGATCTTCAAGGGTTCCGGCGTCGAGGACAAGGCGACCGAATTCGCCAAGTTCATCACCTCGCCCGAGGTCCAGTCGGAATACGAGCTGCAGGGCGGCGCCGGCCTCACCCCGCTGCGTCCCTCCGCAAAGGTCGACGAATTCGTCGCCAAGGATCCCTATTGGAAGCCTTTGATCGAAGGCATCGACTATGGTGGTCCGGAACCGCTCTTCACCGATTACAAGGGCTTCCAGAATTCGATGATCGAAATGATCCAGTCGGTGGTGACGGGCAAGGCCGAGCCGGAAGCCGCTCTCAAGAAGGCTGCCGGCGAAATCGAAGCCTTCAAGTAAGCTGCTTCGACGCCTTGGGATCGCGGAGGCAACAATCCGCGATCCCTCCCCTGACCGAATATGCGACGAAGACCGCCGGCGGAGACAGATTTTTGGGACAGCTTCTTCTCAACAAAGTTCAGAAATTCTACGGCGACTACGAAGTTCTGAAGGGTGTGCAGCTCGAGGTGAGGAATGGCGAGTTCGTCGTCTTCGTCGGCCCGTCCGGCTGCGGCAAGTCCACGCTTCTGCGCATGATCGCCGGTCTCGATGCGACGACGGCGGGCGATATCGTCATCGATGGCGTCAGGGTCAACGACCTGCCGCCCGTCAAGCGCGGCATCGCCATGGTGTTCCAGTCCTACGCGCTCTATCCGCATATGTCGGTCTTCGAGAACATCGCCTTCCCGCTTCGCGTCGAGAAGATGGAAGAGATGAAGCTCAAGGCCAAGGTGGAAAATGCGGCGCGCATCCTCCACCTCGAACAGCGGCTGCAGCAGAAGCCCGGCATGCTTTCCGGCGGCCAGCGCCAGCGCGTCGCGATCGGCCGCGCCATCGTGCGCGAACCGAAGATTTTCCTGTTCGACGAGCCGTTGTCCAACCTCGATGCGGCGTTGCGCGCCGACATGCGCATCGAACTTGCCAAGCTGCACAGGGCGTTGAAGGCGACGATGATCTATGTGACGCACGACCAGGTCGAAGCCATGACCATGGCCGACCGCATCGTCGTGCTGGACGCCGGCAACATCTCCCAGACCGGCGCGCCCTTGGAGCTTTATCACAAGCCGGCCAATCAGTTCGTCGCGGGCTTCATCGGCAATCCGAAGATGAATTTCCTGCCCGTGACCTGCAAGAGCGCAAGCGCCGACGGCGTCGAGGTGGATTATCAGGGCCAAACCGCCGTTCTGCCGGTAACGCAGCGCGAGGGGATGGTGGGGAAGACTTTGACGCTCGGCATTCGTCCGGAGCATATCCAGCTGAACGGCGGCGATATCGTCTTCACCGTGACGCCGACCGTCATCGAGCGCCTTGGCGCCAATACCGTCGCCTACGCATCGCTCAACGGCGAGGCCGAAAATTTCTGCGCCATGCTGCCCGGCAGCGTCGGCATCCGTACGGATGCGCCTGTAGCAACCGGCATCAATGCCGTGGATTGCCATCTCTTCGACGAGGCAGGCATTGCGTTTGAGCGGCGGGTGGAATTGACCGAAATCGATATGAACGTGATCAACCCGATTCAGCTTTAGAGCATGTCGCGCAAAAGTGTGCGGCGGTTGTCTAATCGCATTGCCTTAGTCAAGGCTGTTTTGTCATTAGGCATCGGCGCCGCTTTTGGGGACGGCGTAGCGAGGTGGATTCGAATGTTTGGGCGATGTTGTCTTCAAAGCAGTCCAGCGCCGGGAGCAGGGTTGTCTGCGCGGTCGGCACACGGCCGCCGCATAATGGGTCTTCGCAGGCAGGACCTTCCTATGTTTTGCGCGCAGTCTCGATGAGCTGCAGCCGCGACAGCGGAATGATCCGACCCACGCCCGCAGCTGGGACGCTCAGTGCCTCCAATCAGGTTTGACGCGCTGAGGCAAGAAGGCCTGACGCTTCGCTCATGCAGGAGCGCCGGCCAATCTGTTGAACCCTTCTCCTGTCTTGAGCATGCTGTGCATGATGACCGCAAGCTTTCGGGCGAGTGCCACCGCAGCACGCTTGAAGCCCAGCCGCTCACGCAGCTTAAGCCCCCAACTTTTGAGACTGCTCTCGTTGCTGGCACTGGTTCTGGTAAGGATCACCG
>NZ_JARWKX010000045.1:0-24484 GCF_047445895.1 Rhizobium sp. BR 249
ATTAAATTAAGGGTTACGCGAAACGGTGCGGCGCCTTAGCCCCTCCCCCTTGTGGGGAGGGGTTGGGGAGGGGTCTTTCTCCTTGGCTCCGCCCCGCGGCACGAGCGCACCCCCTCCACTTCCGCAAGCTCCTTCGATCGCAGGACTAGCCGCCCTACTGCCTTGGCATAGGTCGACAGCGACCGAGAGAGAATGGTTCAAGCCCGCGATCCGGCGCATTCTGCTGGCGATCGGTTCCGGCCGATGAAGCCGCCTGGCCTCGTGAGGCGCGCGGTTTCGGCAATTCGAGCAGTTCGCTCGCCATCATTTCAGCAAAGGCAGATCAACAGAGGACATTCCTCGTAAACAAGGGAGATTACCATGAAGATCGTCGTCATCGGCGGCACCGGGCTCATCGGCTCGAAGACCGTGGAGAGATTGCGCAAGAAGGGGCATGACGTTCTGGCGGCTTCGCCGAATTCGGGCGTCGATACGATCAGCGGCAAGGGTGTCGCCGAAGCGCTTGCGGGCGCCGAGGTGGTGATCGACCTCGCCAACTCGCCCTCCTTCGAGGACAAGGCCGTGCTCGAATTCTTCCAGACCTCGGGCCGCAACCTGCTCAAGGCGGGGGCTGCGGCCGGCGTGAAGCATCACATCGCGCTGTCGATCGTCGGCATGGAGCGGCTGCAGGGCAGCGGTTACATGCGCGCCAAGATGGCCCAGGAACAACTGATCAAGGGCTCCGGCATTCCCTACACCATCGTCCACTCCACCCAGTTTCATGAGTTCATGGCCGGCATCGCCCAGTCCAACACGGTCGGCCAGACCGTGCATCTGTCGCCGGCCTATTTGCAGCCGATCGCCTCGGACGATGTCGCAGACGTCATGGCCGACGTAGCGCTCGCCACCCCCGTGAACGGCACGATCGAGATCGGGGGTCCGGAAAAGATCCGCCTGACCGATATCGTCACACGCCTCTTCAAGGCGACGCGCGATCCGCGCCAGGTGACGGCCGATCCGCACGCCCGCTATTTCGGCGTCGAGCTCGACGACACATCGCTCGTCACCGGCGCCAATGCACGGCTCGGCAAGATCCGCTTCGACGACTGGCTGAGCCAGCAGCCGCCCCAGAAAAAGAGCGCCTGATAGCGCTTGTCGCCCATTCCCATCATCCGAGGAGACCAGACATGCCCAGGAAAATGATCTCGGCGGCGGCCTTCGCCTTCGTCCTTGCCGCCGGCACCCCGGTTCACGCCGGAGGCGAAAAAGCCAAAGTAACAGTCGTTTTCGACCAGAAGCTTCCCAATGTTCCCGGCAAGAGCATGAAGGGCGTGCTGGTGGAATATCAGCCCGGCGGCATGTCGCCCGGCCATACCCATCCGAATTCGGCCTTCATCTATGCCACCGTTCTCGAAGGTTCGATCCGCAGCGCGGTGAACGATGGCCCGACAAAGACCTATAAAGCCGGGGAAAGCTTCGCCGAACTTCCCGGCGATCACCACAGCGTCAGCGCAAATGCCAGCGACACCGAGCCGGCAAAACTGCTTGCTGTCTTCGTGCTGGATACGAGCGAGACGGAACTGACGATCGACGACAAATGACGTCATGCCCGATGCCCGGCGCCGCCGGGCATCGGTTGCGTTGCCCGGTCAAACCGCCTGCAGCGCCAGTTCCAGATCGGCGATGAGATCATCCGGATGCTCGATGCCGATCGACAGGCGGATCGTCGATTCCAGCACGCCGATGCGCTCCCTGACATCGGCGGGCACGCCGGAATGCGTCATGGCGGCGGGATGGCTCGCGAGCGACTCCGTGCCGCCGAGGCTGACGGCGAGCTTGAAGACCTGCAGCGCGTTCAGGAATTTGAAGGAGGCCGGCTGGCCGCCGCGTATGTCGAAAGAGAAGGTCGAGCCGGCGCCGGTGCATTGCGCGGCGAAGGTGCGGCCCGAGGGCGAGTCCGGATCGTGATAGGGGAGATAATGGACCGTCTCGACCTTCGGGTGATCGCGCAGGAAATCGGCGACGGCGCGCGCATTGCTGTTCGCCCGCTCCATGCGCAGCTGCAGCGTTTCCAGCGACCGGCCGAGCATCCAGCAGGAATGCGGATCAAGCTGCGTGCCGATCGCGCCGCGCAGCGCCTTGACCTGCCTGATGACGGCCTTGCGCCCGAGGACGGCGCCGGCGATCAGATCGGAATGGCCGCCGACATATTTGGTCAGCGAATAGAGCGAGATATCGGCGCCATGCTCGATCGGCCGCTGGAAGACCGGCCCGAGCAGCGTATTGTCGCAGACGACGACCGGCACATGCCCCTGCCTTGCGCCGATCGCATCGGCCACGCGCCGGATCATCGCGACGTCGACCAGGCTGTTGGTCGGGTTGGCCGGCGTCTCGATCAGGATGACGGAAACGCGGCCCTTGCCGAGCGCCTCATCCGCCGCCTTCTGCACCGATGCCTCGCTGACGCCATCGGCAAAGCCGACCGCGGCGACGCCGAAATTGAGGAAGGTCTTTGCCAGCAGGGTTTCGGTGCCGCCATAAAGCGGCTGCGAATGCAGGATCGCATCCCCCGGCCGGACGAAGGCGAAGAGCGTGGTGGCGATCGCCGCCATGCCTGAGGAAAACAGCGCGCCGCTTTCCGTCCGCTCATAGACGGCGAGCCTGTCTTCGACGATCTCGCTGTTCGGATGATTGAAGCGCGAATAGACGAGGCCGGCGCCCTTGCCCGCCGGCGGCTCGCGCCGGCCCGAGACATAATCGAAGAAGTCGCGGCCATCCTCGGCCGAATTGAAGACGAAGGTGGAGGTCAGGAACACCGGCGGCTTGACTGCCCCTTCCGAAAGCTCGGGATCGTAGCCGTAGTTCAGCATCTGCGTTTCGGGATGCAGCGCATGATTGCCGATATGGGTTTTGGAAGGATGCGGGGCGGTCATGATCGTCTCCTCTGTCGAACCTGCCGAAGGATAGGATACATCAATTCGGGGAGCAGTCACCGAGACTGCTCGATTGAAGAGTGGAGCATGATGTCTTCCGAAAACCATGCTCGGATGCTCAGCTCACCGTTTCGCCCAGAGTATCCGCGACATAAGCGCCGCGCGCGCCCATCGGCAGCGGATGGCCCGTCGTCGTGTCCCGCGCCGTCTGGTGCTCCAGCTCGGCATTCAGCTCCGCGCCGACGATGAGAATGACGACGGATAGCCATATCCAGATGAGGAAGCCGATCAGCGCGCCGAGCGTGCCGTAGGTCGCGTTGTAATTGGCGAAATGCTCGAGATAGAAGGAGAAGCCGAGCGACATGGCGGCCCAGGCGAGCGCGGTCAGCCCCGCGCCCCATGTCATCCACCGGATTCTGGCGGGCTCGCGGCTCGGGCCGAAGCGATAGACCAGGGTCACGGCCACCGCGACGACGAAGAGAAGCAGCGGCCATCTCAGGAGAAGCGCCATGTGCTCCTTGAACTGGTCGAGCCAGAGATAGGAGAGCACGACAGGCATCACGCCGACGAGCGCCACCATGACGACCGCGAAGACCATTGCGCAGAGCGTGAAGCAGAGGCCGATCAGGTTCAGCCGCACCAGGCTGCGCTTCTCCCTCTCCTCATAGGCGACGTTCATCGCATCGAAGATCGCCAGCGTGCCGCTATGCGTGCTCCACAGCGCAATGCCGAGACCGACGAAGAAGGTGATGCCGAGCGCGCTGTCGCGCTTTTCCACAAGCGCCGTGATCTGGTCGGCAAGAAGATCGAAGGCTCCGGGCGGCAGGAGCACGGCAAGCTCCCGAAGATGCTCGGAGATGGTGACGGGATCGGCCACCAGGCCATAGAGCGAGACCAGGGCCGCCAGCGCCGGAAACAGCGCCAGAAGCAGATAGAAGGTCACGCCTGCGGCAATGAGAGTGACCCGGTCGTCGAGGACCTCATGGAAGACGCGCCAGAACACATCGCGAAGGCCGCTCATCGGAATGGCCTCCGGCGTCGCCGCGCTGCGCCCATGATCGTCACCCGACCAGCCGGCCGCAGAGGGCGGGGTGAGAGACCCGCGCTGCCTTGCCTGAACCAGCACGAACGCGCCGACCGCAGCCACGATCATCGCGGCGGCGAGCGGATATCTCTTGAGCTGGAGCCCATCAGCCATTACCCTATCCTCTGATTTGCTTCGGGGATAACGCCGGGTGCGGCTAAAGGATGCAAGCTGTTGCTTTCCTGCGAAAATCCGGGGCGGGGGAGGGGAGTGGCGGCCGCCGATGGCGCGTTTGAGCGAAGATCCCGCGCCAGCTTCGCGACCTACAAGCCACTGATTTTATTAAAACCGATTTCCACTACGGAAGTGAAATGAGACTTTAGTTTCGTTAGTGCGATACTGATGATTTCTCACATGTCCGCCGGGAGCGGCGATTTTGCGGCCCCGGAGACGGCGAATTGACACGCCGAAGACCTGAATTCCGCCTGCCACCATCCAAATCCGGAGCCTGTCAGGCAGCGGCGACCGGCAATCCGCAGCGTAAAGACGCTACATCATATGCCCCATAAATAATAGCGCCAGCGGCAATCGGCAACAATAGCAGCGACCATTATCCCGGGAAAAGATGACTTCACAGTGCCGGCTTCGGACGCCAGCCATCGAAGCATGCGCGATTTCCGCCACGCTCTCTCGGCCACCTCCAATGCGCGTCGCCTCTGCCGCCAATACTCAAGCGGCAGCCTGCGGCTTGGCGACCGATGCGCGAGCTATCCGGCATTGGCCGCCGTAGGCCTCCTGCGTGCCCGGATAACCTGTTCGATTTCGCCGTCGTATCGGTCATCGGGAAACTCGATATTCCAGACGAGACGGCGCAACGGCTCCCGCGCGATGTTTCGATACCCAAGCTCCTCCAAACGAAGCAGAAGCAGCAGATGATCGCTCTCGACGACCAGCCGGGCGTAGGCGACAAGCTGATGCAGCGCCGGACGCATGGCGGCATAGGATTTGAAGCCGAACGACGCGGCGATCGCCTCATCGAGATGCGACGATTTGATGTGTGGATATTGGCTCCGCAGAGCCTTCTTCAGAGCGGCGATATTCGCAGGCGAGAACCTGATGGATGGGTTCAGCATATGACGATCCAAGTCCCTGGCCGAAGTCTGCCGATTACGCTTCGACCCTGGTGAACATGGTCGCCGAGAAACTCCACGCAGCCCTTCAACCCGGCAGCAGGTTCGGATGGGCTTCCAGGCTGGGACATTAACCTGCGGACGCTTTCTGCTCAAGATATGGATCGACTGGGAAGGCAGATTGCCGACGCCAACTGCCCATCACCTCACGGATTAGGATAGTCGCCCAGTCGCCCGTTGTCCGCGGACAACGGAGCAGTCGCTTTCGAGATCCGTTGGATCGTGCCGGGTCATGCCGCTGCCGAGTCAAGGCTCTTGCTTCAGGAAAAGAGCACAATTACCGGCATGCCGGTATGCCGGCAGTTTCGCTTCATGGATCTCGCTGCTCTCGTCTCTCGCACACGCAATCTCCATGTCACTCGATTCCGCAGCTTCGCTCAGAAACAACTGGCGAACTGCGCTCGGGGAACAACCGAGATAAAGTTGCGACTGAGCGACGAGAGCAAGCTGTTCGACCGACTCTGTTGTGTGGACTTCATCGGCAAGGGTGGGACGACGCGTCGATCCGGCATAACCTCGATCGGCAACCATATGACGATCTCTCCGGATGATTTCGTTTGTGGCTCGACCCGGAGGATGAACGGCACGACCCGAGCGCGGATCTATCCGGCGCAATCCATTCGATGCTGCTCGAGCCAAGCTGCATCAGTATCGATTTCGGCACGGTTGCTCCCAACGCCTCTTGGGAGATCCTGCTATTGCTAGAATCGGCCAGGGCGACGCGAATTGAAATCAGCAACTCACGAGCCGAAGCGGATAGGCTCGTTTGATCTTCTCCTGATCGAAGGCCGCATGGCGAGCCTCGCTCGCGCAGCGCCATTGAATTGCGGCACATCCACGGACCGGTCGACAAGCGCATCTTGGTACGTTGTCCGCGGACAACACCGCGCCCGCTACATCTTCTGTACCATATCGACACAGCCTACGGCTTGAATTCGCCGCATTGCGACACTACCTCGTGACGAGCCGAAGCGCTGCCCCTCCTGGCTGCTTTGGCCCGATAGACAGCACTTCTCCTCCCATGCTGTCGGTCACTATCGAAGCCCGGCGCCCTCTCCCCCGCCGGGCTTCTTTCACCTTAACGCCGCACACCCGCATCGCCTTTCGAGGCCCTGATGGCACCTCAGACCGCGGCATCCTCCAACTTCCCTCATCCTGAGGCGCGGAGGCCAAAGGCCGGAGCCTCGAAAGACCCGCCGCAACATCGCTCCTTGCATCCATCAGCACCGGAGCACCCGCCCCGCCCTTCGAGGCCCCTGCCGGGGCACTTCAGGGTGAGGCTCTCGTGAGCACCGCGGCATCCTCCAATGCCGCTGATGCTGAGGTGCGCCGCCGCGGGCAGAGCCTCGAAGGACTCGCCACGACGTCTCCTTGCACCCACCCGGCACAAGGCGCATCCACGCCCTTCGAAGGCCTCTTGAGTGCCGGCGCGATATCCTCCAACACTTCTCATCAGAAGCAACGAACCAAATCAGCAAAAGCAACAGAGGTGACAGATGAATAGACTTGCGCAATGCCATTGCGGGTCACTCCGCGCAAAGACGTCAGGCGATCCGCTCACGGTGAGCATCTGTCACTGCCGCGATTGCCAGCGCCGAACCGGTGCGGTGGCGGGCAGCGGTGCGATCTTCGCGAAGACGGAGGTGACGATCGAAGGAGAGTGGAAGGTGTTCGAGCGTGACGCCGCTCAGGGGCGCAAGGTGCGATTTCATTTCTGCCCAGACTGCGGCACGTCTCTCTACTGGGAAGGCGATTTCAACCCGGACCTCTGCGTCATCGCCGTCGGCGCTTTCGCAGACCCGGCATTTCCGCCGCCCCTGGTTTCCGTCTACGAGGAAACGAGACATGATTGGTTTCAGCTGCCGGATGGGATGAAGCATGCACAACGCGGATTGGTTTCACCAGCGGCCGCGGCCGGTAATGAGTAGCAATCCGGAGACGCGATCGAGCTCCTCGACAAGGGCAGAACGGAAGAAGCGCCCACACCGGCTCATGTCAGCTATGGCCGCCACGCTGCAGAATGGCAAAAGGAACGGTTCAAGCATCACCTTCGCACCTGTACACGGGTAATGCAGCCATTGGCTCACCATTGGCGCCCGCAAGAGGTGGCGGAAGCAAATCTCAATATCACTTCCGCAATGAAAACCGTCCAAACAAAATCAATGTGTTATTTTCCCGCGCCGCAAATCGAGAAGACAGCCGCCCATCGGCTGCTTGACGCTACCGGCGCATTTGACGATACCTTTGCCGAAGAATTGTGACTGGGCCGATGAGCGAACAAGTCCTGACCCTTGCCGAAAGCCTCAAAGACAGGGCGCGCGCTGCGCTGGGTCGGCGCAATCTTGTCCTTGTCGGGCTGATGGGGGTCGGCAAGTCCTCGATCGGCCGACCTGTCGCACGGCAGCTCGGCATTCCCTTCGTCGATACCGATGCCGAGATCGAGCGTGTTTCGTGCATGACGATCACCGAACTCTTTGCCTGTTATGGCGAACTGGAGTTCCGGGCGCTGGAAACGCGCGTCGTCAAGCGTCTCCTCGAGGGCGGCCCGCGTGTCGTTTCGACGGGCGGCGGCGCCTTCATCGATGAGAGCACGCGCCAGCATGTCAAGCGCAGCAGCCTTTCCGTCTGGCTGAAGGCCGATCTCGACCTGCTGTGGGGCCGGGTCAGCAGACATGGCGAACGACCTCTGCTCAAGACCGAAAATCCGAAACAGACCCTCGAGAACCTGATGAATGCGCGCTATCCGATTTACGAGGAAGCCGATCTCACGGTTCTCTCCCGCGACGTGGGCAAGGACATCATGGTCAAGGAAATCCTGACCGCCATCGCCGAGGGAAAGACAGCAGAAGGCAAAATGCCGTAAAGGCATGTCGGCCTGATCGCTCGTTCCCGGCGTGAAAGTGCTGCCCGGCTGAAGGGCTTCTCGCAACCGCGCGGCTGGATATTATCTAACGGTGCCATTGGAAGGACCGCGATGAGCCTATTCGTTTTGCTGATGGGCTTTCCTGGCGTGGGAAAGCTGACGATCGCCAGAGAACTAAGTCCGCTCCTAGCAGCAAAGGTCATTGACAATCATTGGTTCAACAATCCGATACTGCGTCTGCTCGACGACGATGGAACGACGCCTCTTCCGAATGGAATATGGGAATATACCGGAAGAGTTCGGCAGGCTGTTCTGGATGCGATCGTCGCCTATGGCCCTCCCTCGGCGAATTTCATTTTCACGCATGCCGGCGTAGAAGGTGATGAGCGCAGCAATCGCACCTTTCAGCAGATTGCCGGCGCGGCCCAACAGTGCGAGGCGCTGCTGGTGCCCGTGAGATTGCACTGTGACGAAGAGGAGTTGGCGCGCCGCGTTACCACGCCGGCGCGTCGCGAACGATTAAAGTCGATTGACGTGCAGGCTGCCAGGGAGAAAAGCAGACGAGCCCAGGTCCTCGACCCTCAACAGCCATTTACGCTGAATTTGGATGTCACTTCAAAGTCGGCGGAAGCAAGCGCGGCAGCCATTCGCGATCATGTCTTAAGGGTAACAGCCGGCGATCTCGGTTCGCTCCAGGGCAACGTTGTCGTTACCCTGCCATAACCATCCGATCCTCAGCACCTCTCACACCACCAGCATCCCCTGCCGCTCGGCCAGCGTCACCTCCGCGCGCGTCCCGGCGTTGAACTCCAGAAAATCCGCCTCGATGCCGTCGCTGAAGATGACGCCGTGTTCCGGCATTTCGGAGACGATCGTCAGCGGCTGGCCCTCTGAGACCAGACCGGCGACGATGGTGGTGCCGGTGGTGCGGCTCGGGAAGGGTTCGCGTACGAAGTAGCGCAGATAATCCGCATCCCAGGCGAAGGACATGTCGATCTCCCGGTCGGTGGGTTCGAGACCGAGCGCGCTCGCGGCCCCGAGCCAGCCGGAATAGAGGCTCTTCAGCCAGCCGGTCGAGCCCATGCCTGTCGAGACGATGATGCCGCTGGAAGACTGGCGCTCCTCGCGCTCTTCGGCCTGCAGGATATAGCGCGCAGAAACATGGCTTTTCGGGCCGATGAAGAGGTCGTTGACCGCGTGGATGACGGCGCCGGTGTTGAGCGTCGCCTTGGCCATGCTGACATGTTTGATCGGCCGCTTGTTTTTCAGCGCCTCGCCGATCACTCTCGGAAGGCTCTTCGGGTTGAAGGGCAGCAGCAGGCCGTCCCAGCGCTTGGGATCGGGGTTGACGCCGAGGACCGGCTGCCCGTCGAGATATTTCAGCGTGTTGGCGACCAGCCCGTCCTGGCCGAGCACGACGACGACATCGTCGGGGCCGAAAACGAAGCTCGCGAGGTAGCGGCGGTCGAGGCGCTGGACGCGGGCGACGGCGCGCAGGCTCGCCTCCACCTCGGCAATGGCCGTTTCGTATCGCCTCTTCTCGGCGAGGTAATCGCTGAAATCGGCGCCGAGATGTTCGACATAGAACTGCGCCTGCTGCACCGTGTTGTAGCGGGCGATGAGTTCGTCGAGCCGGGTCGGCCTGACGACCAGGATGATCTTGCGTTCGTCAGAGGCCGGCACGGTCCTTGCCCTCCTGCGGCTGCAAGATCTCCCTGAGAAGATCGGGCGAGACGTTCAGCTGGCCGATCTTCGTCGCATTGTCGGCGAGGTCGCGGAAGGCGAGCGCCATGAGCTGGCCCGGCTGCATGCCGACCGAGGCGAGCGCCTGCA
This sequence comes from Rhizobium sp. BR 249, assembly GCF_047445895.1. Lineage (NCBI taxonomy): Bacteria > Pseudomonadati > Pseudomonadota > Alphaproteobacteria > Hyphomicrobiales > Rhizobiaceae > Rhizobium > Rhizobium sp. BR 249. The sequence continues at coordinate 9,823 of NZ_JARWKX010000045.1, forward strand.
GCACTTTCGGATCGGCCTGCTCGAAGGATTTCATCATCGCGGTCATCGCATAGGCCTGGGCGTCGGCCTCGGCCCGCGCATTGGTCGCCGCCAGCGTCACCAGGTCGCGGTTCTGCTCTTCGAGCGCGATCTTGCCGGCCATTTCTTCCCGCCTGATCTGCAGCTGGCGTTCCTGCACGGCGCGTTCGGCCTCCATCTGGGCTTCGCGCACCTGCCGTCTCTTGTTCTCCAGCGTGATCTCGGTGGCGATCTCGTTTTCCTGGATCGTCCGCTCCTGTTCGATCGCCGCGTTGCGGCGGCTGTAGATGGCTTCGTCGGCCTGGCGCAGCAGCGCTTCGCGGGCATGCGCTTCCAGCGCCTTGGCGGTTTCAGCCTTCGGCATGACGGCGAGCAGCGACAGGCCGAGGATTTCGAGGCCGAGCGCCTCGATCGTCGGATGCACCTTGAGCGCCTCGGCCACGCCGGCGACGAGCGCCTCGCCCGAAGCCAGAACCTCCTTCAGCGACAGCGTCTGCACCTCCGCGCGCATCGCCACCTGGACGCGGTCGATCACCCGGGTCGAAAGCTTCTGCGGATCTTCCGAGACATAGTGGCCCCTGCGATCGAGCGTGAAATTCAAAAGTGCCGCCGTGCGGCGCGGCTCGGCGATGCGGTAAGTGATCTGCCCCTGCACCGTCACTTCCTGGAAGTCCGATGTCACCAGAGGAAAGATGAAAGGATCGTTGACGCTGGCGGTCGGCACGAGCACGAGGGAGCTCGAAGGCGAAAAATGCCAGAAGGCAAGACCGGCGCCCTCGCGCATGGCTTTGCCGTTTTGATATTGGATGACGTATTGCGTGGGTTCCGTCTTGATGAAGCGCAGTCCGAACATGTCCGTTTCCCTGTTGCTGGCGCGAGCCCCTCGCTCGTGTCGAAACGGAGAAAACACGACTTAGTGATAAATGTCAACTAACTTAGTTGAATATTTACACTAAGGCGAGTGCGTGTTATCTTCCCACCATGACCACACATGACAACGACGCCTTCAAACCGATCGCGACCGTCGATCTTGCGATCTTCTCGCTGTCGCCGGAAGGGCTCGCCGTGCTTCTCGTCCGGCGAGCGGCCGCGCCCTTTTCCGGCGAATGGGCCTTGCCCGGCGGCTGGATCCACATTGACGAGGATGCGGATCTGGAAGCTGCGGCGCGGCGGGTGCTGAAGGAAAAGACCGGCGTTGAAACACCCTATCTCGAACAGCTGCAAACGACGGGAAGCCGTGATCGGGACCCGAGGGGCTGGAGCATCAGCATCGTCTATATCGCGCTGCTTTCGGCCGATGACGTCGCCAAACGGCAGGACGCGATAGCTGGGGACGCCGAATGGCGGGCGATCGAGGGCGAGGGCGTCGGTTTTTCCATCGCTTTCGACCATGCGCTTCTTCTGAAGGAAGCGCTCGGACGCATCCGGAGCAAGGTCGAATATACGAACCTGCCCGGCCATCTGCTGCCTGTCCGTTTCACATTGAGCGAGCTGCAATCGGTCTATGAGAGCCTTCTCGGCCGCAAGCTCGACAAATCGGCCTTTCGCAAACGCATGGCCGAAGCCGATTTCCTGGAGCCGGTCGAGGGCGAAATGCGCCGGGCGAGCAACCGGCCCGCCCAGATGTTTCGCTTGAAGGACGCCCAATCCCTGGTGCTCTTCGACCGGAGGATCTGAGCCGCTCCCCGCCTTTGCTCCGCTCGTTCCCTTGCTTTTGTCAGCGCCGGCACCGGAACAATGATCTGCCGCCGAGGTTGTGCTTGAGCCAACCACGCAAAGATCTCCAAGGAGGATATCAGGATGCGTATGAAACTCGTAGCAGCTTCGCTTTTCGCCCTCGGCATGGCCACGTCGGCTTTCGCCCAGTCCAATCCGGCTCCGGCCGGCGCCACGATCGATAAGAACGCGGCCGATCAGGGCGGCGGCGCCACGACCGACACCAAGACCAAGAAGCCGATGGCGATGGATACCACCACGACAGGCTCCACGGCCGGCGGCACGATGAAGATGGACAAGACCAAGTGCCCCAACCCGGTCAACAACTCCGACAATCTCCAGACCCAGGGCGGCACGAGCAACGCCACCCCGATGGACGAAGCCTGCGCAGCGCATAATAACTGATTGGCTTGCTCCCTCTTCTCCCCAGCGGGGAGAAGGTGGCCCGAAGGGTCGGATGAGGGGGCCACACGGCAGAACATTTGTTGTTGTTGTGCTGAGTGAAAGCAAGGCAATGAAGGCTGTGCTGTGTGGCCCCCTCATCCGCCTGCCGGCACCTTCTCCCCGCTGGGGAGAAGGGAGTATGCCGCAATGTCTTCGCTCATAACTTAACCCACCTTTCCACAGCTTCGCCTCCCGAACCTCTACGAGGAAGGCAGGCCGGAGGAACTGATCGAGCAGGGCGGCCTCTTCGCCCGCCTGTGGAAACGCCAGACCGGCGGTTTCATTCCCGAAGAGATCGACTGAGCTGAGCCAGGAAGCCATCCCGCTTGACTCAGGGAAAGAGGATTGGTACCGATATGGGTAACCGATAACCCAAAGCGAACCCATGACCGCCTCACTCAACGACATCGCCGCCCGCGCAGGCGTTTCCGTCAAGACCGTGTCCGGCGCCCTGCATGGCGGCTCGGCGCGCATGTCGGAGGAAACCCGGCAGCGGATCAAGGAGATTGCCGAGGAACTCGGTTATGTCACCAATTTCGCGGCCCGCAGCATGCGGCAGGGCTGGATGCCGCTCGTCGGGCTCGTCGCCGACGACCTGATCACGTCGCCATTCGCGACGGAGATCATCAGGGGCCTCGACGGCGCCGTGCGTGCGGCTGACATGGCCGTGTTCGCCATGACGCTCGGCGGCCATCGCAGCGTGGCGTCGATCCTCGATGAGATGCGGCGCTTTCGCCCGCGCGCGATTGCCTATGCCGCCATGTATCACAAGAGCGTCGACCTGCCGCCCGAATTTGCCGACACCGTGGGCGTCATGATCAATTGCCGGGATGCCAACGACCGTGTGACGTCCCTGGTGCCGGATGAAACGGGAGCGGCGGCCGAGATTACGGCCTATCTCATCGAGGCGGGCCGTCGCAATGTCGCCTTCATCAACCTGCCGGGATTGCTCGCCGGGGAACTGCGCGAACTCGGTTTTCGCCAGGCGCTCGATCACGCCGGCATCGATGGGGCAGGGGCCATCGTCTTGCCCGCCGTCAGCAAGGCCATCTACAGCGACCGCGCCCACAGCCTTGTCCCTCAGCATGTGCACGATCTCATGACGGGTCCGCGACGTCCCGATGCCATCTTGTGCGGCAACGATCGCGTGGCGATGGAGGTCTATGCCGCCCTGCGCCGCTCGGGCGCTGTTATTCCCGATGACGTCGCCGTCGCGAGCTTCGACAATCAGGTCGAGATCGCCTCGCGTCTCGATCCGCCGCTGACCACCATGGCGCTTCCGCATCGCGCCATGGGCCGCCAGGCCGCGCACATCCTGCTTGCCGAAGACCGGCCCCCGGTCGGAGTGCAGAAACTGCCGTTCCAGCTGGTGGAGCGGGCATCCGTATAATTTGAGCAGACCCATTCAATTGAGGAGGAATTCTAATGGGTAAACGTTTACTTCTATCTCTGATCCTGTCTTCGGCGCTGACCGCCACATGGGCTGAGGCAGCCGAAAAGACCTCGATCCAGGTCATGCATCAGGGCGATCCCGGTTTTGTCGCCGCCTATGGCAAGGTGGCCGAGCGCTTCGAGGCCGCCAATCCCGATGTCGATATCCAGTTCATCTATGCGCCGCACGATGCCTATAACGAGAAGTTCAGCGCGGCCGTGATGGCCAAGCAACTGCCCGACGTCATGGAACTCGATGCGCCGTTCCTCGCCAACTACGTCTGGTCGGGTTATCTTCAGCCGATCAAGCCGCTGATCGACAAGGATCTCCTCGACGACATGACGGAGTCCAACATCGCTCAGGGCACATACCCGATCGACAAGGATCTCTATGCGATCGGCCTGACGGACTCTTCCGTCGTTCTTTACGGCAACAAGAAATACCTCGAAGCGATCGGCGCCCGCATCCCGAAATCCGTCGACGATGCCTGGACGCGGGAAGAGTTCGAAAGCTATCTCGAAAAGCTTTCGAAGCTCGACGGCGTGAAATGGCCGATCGACACATTCCGCGGCTACGGCATCAAGACCGAATGGATCACCTATGCCTATGGGCCGATCCTGCAATCGGCAGGCTGCGACCTGATCGACCGCAAGGCCTGGAAATCCGAGGGCACGCTCGACAGCGACGCCTGCGTCGATGCTCTCGCCATGATGCAGAAATGGGTCAAGAACGGCTGGGTCGTGCCGCAGTCGGCCGGCACCAACCAGTTCTACGCCGAAGGCAATCCAGCGGCACTGGCACTCGGCGGGCACTGGGTTTATGCCGAGGCCGCAGCGACCATGAAGGACAACATCGTCGTCCTGCCGCTTCCCAAGTTCGGCGCAAAGGGCGCGAGCCCCGACGGCACCTGGATCTGGGCGATCACCAAGACCTCGAAGCATCCCGATATCGCGGCCAAGTTCATCAGCTTCCTGCTGAAGGACAAGGAGTTCCGCGCCTATGTCGCAAGCCAGTCCGGCTATCCCGGCTTGAAGAGCTTCGCCGCCGAATCTCCGCTCTATGCCGATGGCGGCCCGATGGCGATCGCCTTCGAGCAGGCGTCGAAGACAGCCGTCGCGCGTCCGCCGCACCCGGCCTATCCCACGATCACCTCCGCCTTCATGCAGGCCGTCGACGAGGTGTTCAATGGCGGCGATCCCAAGGAGGCGCTCACAACAGCCGCCCAAAAGATCGACGAGGATATCGAGGACAACGACGGATATCCGCCGTTCGGTGATCAGCAATAGCCGCTATCGCTGCCCTGCGAGGTCTTCGCCGGATATCGCAGGGCGGAAGCGGCAGGCTTGGAGAGGAGGATCTGCATGGTCATGCAACAATCGACATCTTCGACGTCGGTCGGAAAGACGCGCCGGCATGACAGGGGACGCCTGATGCAGGAGGCGGCGATGCTCGCGCCGGCCGTGATCCTGTTGACCGTCTTTCTGATCCTGCCGTTCCTCCTGTCCTTCTGGACGGCGATGACCAACCAGCCTCTGGTGCCGCGGCCGACGCCGGTCCGGTTCGTCTGGTTCAACAATTTCATCCGCATCTTCCAGGACGATCTTTTCTGGACCGCGCTCTGGAACGTCTCGCGCTTCACCTTCTGGATCATTCCAGCTCAATGCGGCCTGGCTTTCGCAACGGCCCTGCTGCTGCATCAGAAGCTGCCGTTCCGCAATCTGCTGCGCGGCATGTTCTTCCTGCCGGCGATCACCTCGATGGTCGTGGTCTGCGTCATCTGGGGCACCCTTTTCCAATATCCCACGGGGCCGCTCAACCAGATCCTCGGCTTCATTTCGGGAGGCGCGATCCAGCCGATCGATTGGCTCGGCGATCCCGAATGGGCGATGTTCTCCATCGTCCTGCTCTCGGCCTGGCAGGCCTATGGCTTCCAGATGATCGTCTATCTCGCCGGCCTTCAGGGCATTCCGGACGAACTCTACGATGCCGCCAAGATCGACGGCGCGAATGCTTTCCGGCGCTTCTGGCATGTGACGATGCCGGGCCTTCGGCCGACCCATGTCTTCGTGCTCGTGATCACCACCATCCAGGCGTTCAAGCTCTATACCCAGGTCGCCATCCTCACGCAGGGCGGGCCGAAGAGCAGCACCGAGACGGTGGTGCATTACATGGTCCGCGCCGGCTTCGAGGAGCAGAAGATGGGTTATGCCTCCGCCGTCTCGGTCATCCTGTTCGTGATCGTTCTCATCATCGCGCTGATCCAGCGCCAGCTCCTGAGGCGCTTCGATGTCTGATATCGCTCTCTCGATCCCAGAGAGCCGCGCGGCGCGGCCTCGTTCCGCCGCAAGGGTTCTGCGCACCATCCAGACGGTCTCTATCTTCATCATCGCCCTGGTGATCGTCTCCCCATTGCTGCTCCTCGTCGTGGCGAGCCTCAAGGACGACCGGTTCCAGATCCTGGCCGACATGGGCAGCTTCCGGGCCTTCTGGGTTTCGAACCCGACGCTCTCCAACTATGCGGAGGTCGGCCACCTCTCGGGCGAACTCGCCTTCGGCCGTTACCTCATCAACTCGCTGATCATCCTGGTCACGACTGTCTGCTCCGGCCTGATCGTCAATTCGATGGCCGGCTTCGTCCTGGCCTGGGGCTCGCTCCGGGGCCGGGCGGTCATCCTGTCGGTGGTGATCGCGCTCTATGTGATCCCGCAGGAAAGCATCATCATGCCCCTCGTGATCATGGTTTCCAGGGCGGGAATGTCCGACACCTTCGCGGTGCAGATCGTGCCCTGGGTCGCGAGCCCTCTCTATATCTTCCTGTTCTACCAGTTCTTCACGCAGCTGCCGAAGGAACTGCTGGAAGCCGCCGAGATGGACGGAGCCTCCTTCTTCCGGGCCTATCGCTCCATTTTCCTGCCGCTCAGCCTGCCCGCGCTTGCCACCGTCTCGATCCTGATGGGCATCGAGACCTGGAACCAGTATCTCTGGCCGATCCTGGTCACGCAGACGGATTATGCCCGGCCGATCGCCGTCGCCATCGCGACCTTCTTCGGGCAGGACAGCATATATTGGGATCGTGCGATGGCCGCCTCCGTTTTGATGATGATCCCGATCCTGGGGCTCTACCTCGCATTCCAGCGCTGGTTCGTGAGTTCCTTTATCGGCTCTGCCGTGAAAGGTTGAATTGATGACAAGCCAAGCGATGTCTCCGTCCGACGAAGGCGGGCTGGAGACGATCAGCGCCGTCCTGCCGGCGGGAACCGTGGTCCATGCCTGGATCAAGGCCTCGCATGGCGGCGCGCCGGGAAGGCTGACCGCATATGTCGATGGTGATCCGGCCGGGGCTGTCGAGACGTCAAATCCCGATGAATTCGAGTTTCGGCCGCTGACGCTGGAAAGCGGCGGAGAAGCCGCCTTCTCCTACGATTCCGCGACGACAGACGTCTCGATTCTCTATGCCTTCCGGCAATCCCGCGTTCTCGATGAGGGCATCCGGCTGCTGCATGTCAGGCCTTCCAATGCCGCGCCCGAGACTGCCGGCGGCTATCATTTCCGCCCGCCTTTCGGCTGGATGAACGATCCCAACGGGTTCGGAAGGTTCGGCGGCAGGGCGCACCTGTTCTACCAGCACTATCCCCATAGTCTTCGGTGGAACAACATGCATTGGGGGCATGCCGTCTCGGACGATTATCTCCGCTGGACCCATCTTCCGATCTTTCTTCCGCCTTCGGACGAGCTCGCCGCGCGGGCCGATGGGCGCGGCGGCGCATTTTCCGGCTCGGCGATCCCCCTCGATGGCGCCGGCATTCGCATCTTTTTCACCGAGCATATGAAGGACCGGGAACCGGAGGAGCAGGTTCAGTTCACGGCCACCAGCCGCGACCTCGTCAACGTCGAACCGGCAAGCCTGATCCTGCCGGCGCGGCCCGCGGGGCTCGGCCTGACGACAGACTTCCGCGATCCCTATGTCTTCTTAGGCCCGGACGGAAAATGGAAGATGCTGCTCGGCACGCGGGACCGCGACGGCGGCGTCATCCTGCTTTACGAAACGGACGATCCGGCTGCTGCGGCGGGATGGACCTTCCTCGGCATGCTCCATCGCGAAAACCGCTTCGGCATGACGGCGGCGGAGTGCCCCTGCCTGGTGCCTCTCGATGGTGCCGCGAACGATCCGTCAACGCGCTGGGCCCTGATCTTCGGTCTTCTCACCAGCCGCGACCCGGCAACCGGCCGGCGCAACATGACGATTGCGACCGTCGGGCGCTTCGATGGCCGCAGCTTCTCTGTAGAATTCGAACAGGAGCTGGATTTCGGCACCGACGCCTACGCCTTCCAGGCCTTCGTCGATGGCAGCGGCCCGGTCGGCATCGCATGGCTCGCGAACTGGACCGATGTTTCCAAGGAGATCGACATGGCCACGGCGATGACGCTGCCGCGCCTGATGGCATTGCACGAGGGGGCGCTGATCACGCCGCCGGTCGCCGGCGTGGAAAGCCTGCGGCAGCGCCGGCTGGATGCCGCTGGCCTTCTGGACGGCCGGGCCGTCGATCTCGCCAACGGCGCCGTCGAAATCCTGCTCACCCTCAAGGAGCCGGGCAAGGCGTTCCGCCTGCCGTTCCAACATCCGGAGGCGGCGGTCGAGGTTCTGTTGAACGACGAGGGGCTGAGCATTCCCTTTTCGGCGGCGAATGCCAAGACATCACCTCGCTACATCGCCGCCGGAGCGCGCCCTTCGGCCATCCGGATATTCCTCGATGCAGGCTCGATCGAGGTCTTCGCCGACGATGGCCGCTGGACCGGAACCAAGCGGCTGCCCGGCTTCAGCGGCGTAAGCGCGGTGCGTCTCATCGCGCCCGAGGGGAATGTGCTTTCCGCCGAAATCTGGCAGCTCGGTCTTTGATCTGCCCGGGAGCCCGCTCCGCGGCATCTTCCGATCGATGAAAACGGCGCATTTGTCCGGAACCGTACAGCAACGAATAGAGCGGCTGGAACTTTCCTTCTCATCCGAGGAGAGAAAAATCATGTCCTTGTCTTCAGTACGCCCTGCGACGCACAGCAAAAAACCCTCCGCAATCGAGTCCGAGATCGTCGACCTGACGCCTGCCCTGCGCGCCTTTGCGCGAAGGTTCCTGCGCAACAATGATGACATCGACGATCTCGTGCAGGAGACCTTGCTGAAGGCATTGAACTCGCTTCATCTCTATCATCCCGGCACCTCCCTCAAATCATGGCTCTTCACTATCCTGCGCAACAGCTTCTGCAGCAATTACCGCCGCCAGAAGCGAGAGCCGACCGGTATCGACACGGCGATGGAACAGATCGCCACCGCGCCGACACAGGAATGGGCGCTGAGAGAACGCGAGCTGCAGCGGGCGCTGAAGCTTCTTTCCGAGGACCGGCGCCGGGCGCTCACGCTGGTTGCCGCCGGCACGAGTTACGAGGAGGCCGCCAAAATATGCGGCTGCCGGATCGGCACGCTGAAAAGCCGCGTCAACCGCGCCCGCGAATCCCTGCAGACGCTGCTCGGAAACCAACTCATCGATTGATTCCGCCACCCTTGCTGAAACAGTTCCCGGCATTGTCAGCCCACCTCGGCAAGTTGATCGGATTGGACGATCATGCTCACATCCGGATCATGAAACCGTAGACGAGGATCGTGACATAGAGCAGGAAGGCAACGGCAGAAACCGTCACGATCAGGGTGACGGCGATCTGCAGGCCGTTGAGACGGCTCCGCCGCTGTCCAGCGCTCAAGTGGTTCGCCGATATCGGGCTGTCTTTGCGCTGTTCCATCAGGGGTTCGCTTCCCTCGACAAGGGCGCGGATCGATCGCCTCCCGTACCCGAACTCGACGAAATCGCGGCGCCGAGCGCGATCACAAGCCCGACCGCCACGATGGCTCCGATATAAATCATGAAGGCGCGCCGTTCTGCTGCCTGAGTCATCCCTGCCTCCTTCTTTCGGTCACCGAACCAGGCGACAGGCGGAATGTTCCAGGCGGACCGTGCTTCAGAGGGCCGTGCGTCCTTTCGGAGACACAAAGGAAGCTCCAGCACTTTCGATCCTCACATCGCGCCTGGATTTCCTCAGAGGACCGATGAGCCGCTCATATTCCTCCTCCGCCTTGCCATAGGCGTCGGAAGCGAATTCCTCCAGCCCGGCGCGATCCCTGACGATCACCATGCCACGGAGAGAGCGGATGAAATGCTTGCCTTCGAGCACGTGGAGCGACGTCGTGACGCTCGGGCGCCGGACCGCCAGCATCAGGGCGATGAACTCGTGCGTCAAAGCGAGCCGGTCGCCATCGATCCTGTCGTGGCACATCAGGATCCAGCGGGCGAGCCTCTCATTGATTTCATGGACAGCATTGGAAAGCGCGGTGAAACCGGCCTGTGTCGCCAGCACATGAACGCATTTGTGCAGGAGGCCGGCGAAGACGGGCTGCGTCCTCATCAGATCCAACAGCGCAGCCTGCGGCAGCCGGTAAGCGAAACCCGGCACCTGGACGGTGACTTCGGAGATGCTGATGCCGGCGTCGATCGCCGCAGCGGTCGGCGAAAAACCATCGCGGCCGAACAAGCCCGCCTCGACGCGATTGCCCTCAGGCGAGACGTTGATGACCGAGCCTATTCCCGAGCAGGGAAAATAGGCATATTCGATCGGCGCATCGGCATGGACGATCATGAAGCCGCGCGGGATGGGGCAGGGTTCGAGACGGGGAGCGACAGCCCTGTACACCTCCTCCGGCAAGAGCGCCAGCAGGCGATTTTCCCTGGGTTGTGTCGTAGGTGCCAATGTTCACCCTCCGGCGGGTTACTAAGTTCGCCAAGGCGAACGCGCGGAACGACCTTTGGTTCCCTGCGCTAGCCTCATTGGCCCGAATGCGACACGCCCGCCGGTCTGTACGCTATTGCACAGTGTATTGCTCAACGATTCTAGATGGTTAGGTTCGCCCGCAGCGAGGATCGCATCCTTGATGCGCGGATGGACATGGATAATCAGGAATTGAACTTTCGAAATGAACTTTTGCGCGCCATGGGGCCGCAGGAGCGGGAACTTCTGCTGCCGCATCTGGAGCCCGTCGATCTCGAGGTGCCTTTGATCCTTGAAATGGAGAATAGCCCGGTCAGCGACGTCTATATTCTCGAATCAGGGCTTGCCTCGATCGTGGCGAGATTTCCGGGCGGGCGCGATATCGAAGTGGGCATCGTCGGCCGCGAAGGCATGACGGGTGCCGCGGTTATCCTGGGCGGCAATCAGTCCGCAAACCGGACGTTCATGCAGGTCTCCGGCCATGGCTTCAAATTGCCGGCGGCGGTGCTTTCCGCCGCGATGGAGGAAAGCCGCCCCTTACGCAGCCTGCTTCTTGCCTATGTCCAGGCGCTGCTCGCGCAGACGACGTCGACGGTGCTCGCCAACGGCCACGCCAAGCTCGAGGAGCGGCTGGCGCGATGGCTGCTGATGGTTCACGACCGGACCGACGGCGCGACCATCTGGCTGACCCACGAGTTTCTGGCGGTGATGCTCGGCGTGCGCCGCGCCGGCGTCACGGTCGCGCTGCATCTGCTCGAAGGCAAGGGGCTGATTCGCTCCACGCGGCGGCAGATCGTCATCCTCAACCGGCGGGGATTGATCGAAGAGGCGCATGGATCTTATGGAGCGGCCGAGGAGGAATACCGGCGGCTGATCGGCAAGGATCTCGCGCGCTGAGAACTGACATCGTTACGGCGAGGGACCGCAATGTTTTCATCCGATGGTTTAGGGGCGGGCCGCTTCGCTCGGCGACTGAACGCTATCGGCCGCAACCGGAGAAGACACCTTTTGCGTCAATGCCATAAGGCCGAGCGACAGCAGCTTGTCCTCCTCCGTCACCCCATGGCGATAGAGCCTGATCAGCACCGCCGCGATCTCCTGCATCGCAGGTGAGCACTTCGGCTTGCCGGCCTCACAGCAGATCGCCCCCAAAACGGCCTGGAGACGGTGGAGATCGGCCGAGTCGAGCGTCGTCAGATGAATGGACTGAGAATCGAGCATGGCGTCCTCCCTGGTCCAGGGTTTTTCATCATGCCTCTGAATATGGGACTCGATTGAGGTCAAAACAGCATCGGCGAGCCAACTGTACGAAAGCGAACATCTCAGTGGTAATATGACGGGTCTCGCCCGAACAAGGCAGCGATCATCGCCTCGATATCGGAAGGGCGCCCGCTGAGGACGAAACCGCCGGGGCGCGTTTCGTGCCGCTCGTCATGGGCAAAGATGAAGGGGATTCGCCGCGTCTCCAGCCAGTCGTTCATCCAGAGCATCGCCTCGTCCGATATCGTCACGTCGATGATCACCGCATCGAACATAAGGCCCTTGCTCAGGCACTCCATCGCGCAGGAGACGACGATCGGGCCCGCAAGCAGCGCCTGGCGCGCAACAAATGCGGCCCTGGCATCCTTCGACAGAAAGCCGGCCCCACCGATGATGAGGATCGTCTTGCCGGCCAGCGGGCTGAGCGATTTCATACGAACGATTTCATGGCGGACGCCTGTGATAATTCCGGTTTCACGAGGATCATGCTGTTTAACGGCGGTTCAAACATCGGGCGGTCCGCACCTTCACCATGCCTACCATATTCATGCCTGTCACGCGATGTTCATTGCGTCGTGACTGCCGAACCCGATGCAGCCGCCGTGGTTCCCCTCGGTGCCCGGGATCGAGCAGCCTGACCTGATCCGTACGCTTCCGCACCAGCGGTTGAAATCGAGGACCCGAAGTTTAGGATCGCCTGATATAAAGGGAGGAGGGCCGATGATCCATCATTCGGGAATCACTAAACCGGGACTGCAACCCGATGACGTGGCGATGCTGACGGCGGTCCTTCGGGCATGGTGCCAGGAAAAATCATGCGGGATCGCCAGTCCGCAGGCGCAGCACGTCGCCAGGGAACTCGTATCCTGGTTCGAATGCGGCATTCGCGACAAACACAGGCTCACCGGCCTGATGCGGCACATGCATCTGGATCTGAAAACCCTGCCGGCCGCGGCGAATGCGCCGCCTTTGCCGGCCCCGCAGGCGAAAGCCGTGGCGTGCCACCATGGATAGGAGCCCGCACGGCGCTCCCGTGACGTCCGCCTGCTCCGGTCTCGGTTTCGCGGATCGGCAGATCGTCCTGCGGCAGATCGTCGACGATCTCCGCAATCTCCGCGAAGGCGTCCCGGACGACGCCTTCGATCAATATCAGGCCCTCGATCGTCTCCTTCCCATGATCAGCGCTTCGATCATACCGATATCGAGGGCGGACGACGAATATTGGGAAAATATTCTTATGGAACTTCTGGATCTTCGCGCCGCGATGGTACGTCTTCGAACCGGCGCCGCCGAAACCTCCCATTGATGGACACGCCTGGCCGCGACGGCAGCGGGAACAACGATGATACCGTTGCTGTTTTGAAAGAGAGGAGGTTCTTTTTCCGAGGAACCGAACCACGAGTTATGCCATTCATTCTGCAAGGATGAGGCGACTGATGCCAAAATTTTATTTCAACGTCGTTTCAAATGCCGGCATGGTCATCGATCTCGAGGGTTCGGACCTAGCGACGATCGAGGACGCCAGGCGGGAAGCCGTGCAGGATGCGAGAGCGCTGATGAGCCAGGCGGTGCTTTCGGGAAGAGATATCTCGGCGAGAAAGATCCACATCTGCGACGAGCGGGGAGCCGTGCTCCAGATCGTGGCCTTCACCGATACGATCAGGCGCGCCGACTGATCAGGCGCCGGACCTTGAGGCCGATCAGGCGCTCGTATTCCCGCTCCGGAACGCCGTAGCTGCCGGCGGCGATCTCTTCCAGCCGCTCCCTGTCGAGAATCCGGACATTGGCCCGCGTCGATTTGATCACGCGCAGCCCTTCGATGACGTGCAGCTCGTTCGTGACGCCCGAGCGGCGCACGCCGAGCATCAGCGCCAGAAATTCATGCGTCAGCGGCAGGTCGTTGCCGTCAAGACGGTCATGGCACATCAACAGCCAGCGGGCGAGCCGCTCATGCATGTTGTAGCGCCCGTTGGCGAGCGCCGAATGGGCAAGCTGTATGTCGCAGCAATGGACATAATTGAGGAACAGATCGTTGACGGCCGGAAATTCCAACAGCATCCGCTTGAACGTCCGGATGGGAACCTGAAAGCCTGTTCCCACGACCTGCATGAAGGTCCGGTTGGGCGTCTTGTCCGTCTTCAGGACGACATGCGATCCCGCCATGCCTTCGAACCCGATATGCCCGACTTCGACGGCTTCGTCTTCACCGTTCGACGCCACCATCGATGCCAGGCCACTCTCGATGAAACAGACATGCTCGTTCGGCTCGTCGGCTTCGACGAGCACATGTTTGACCGGCAACGGGATGAGCTCGGCATCAGCGACGATCATGTCGAAGGCATCGGCAGGAAGGGCCTTCAACAGCAGGTTACGAATATCGCGCTGACGCGGTGCTACCATGACCGTCTCCTGCGAGAAGGAACCCGCGCTCACACCGGACAGTCTTCGTGATCACGGCAGTCATCAGCTTATGCTCCAAAACGGTATGCATAGCCATATTTATGAGAGGTTTTGTGCGGTTTTGACAAAACCGGGGAGGAGGGCTGGGAAGGGATCATTGTGGAGATTCAAGGGGATGAGGGGTGAGACACATAATGAAACTCTGTATGCGGCGCCCCCTCATCCGCCTGCCGGCACCTTCTCCCCGCTGGGGAGAAGAGACTCGTGGCAGCGCCACATATCTCTTTCCCGGCTGAAGTCCGAGGAACGGATGAGACCGCGGCATTCTCCCTCTTCTCCCCAGCGGGGAGAAGCGCAACCATTAAGCTGAAGACCTTTGCGGCGGGGGATTTTTTACCCACGGGGTTTGGCGTTTGAGGACTGTGTTGGCGAAGATGATAAGTTTGCGCACACATGCAATGAGGGCCGTTCTGTGGGCTTTACCTTTTTCGACGAGGCGTCTGTAGAGCGCCACCAGCACCTCGTTCCAGCGCTGCGACGCCGGTAAGGCGGCATTGAACAGCGCTCTGCGCACGCGCGCCC
>NZ_JARWKX010000046.1:0-23062 GCF_047445895.1 Rhizobium sp. BR 249
GTGCCTGTATGGACCGGAGAGATACCTGACAGATGTTCGGAGACATGCCTGACAGTTGCCTGAGGATTTCTCGGGAGGTTGGCATGGTTTGGCGGGAGGCATCTGTGGTGGATCAACGTCTGGAATTTTGTCGTCTGGCGGGGCTGGAGGGCGCCAACGTTTCGGCGCTTTGCGACCGCTTCGGCATCAGCCGCCAGACGGGCTATGTCTGGCTGAGGCGACTGGCAAACGGCGAGCCGCCACAGGATCGCTCGCGCCGGCCGCTGTCGAGCCCGCGCCGCACCGATGCGGCACTCGAAGCCGATGTTCTGGGCATTCGCGATGCTCATCCCGCCTGGSGCGCGCGCAAGATCGCCCGGCGGCTTTGCGACCTCGGCGTTGAGGCGCCGGTCGCCTCCACCGTCCATGCCATCCTGGCACGCCATGACCGGATCACGCCGCCGCCCGCCTCGARCGCAGCGCCAGGCCGTTTCGAGCGGGGCATGCCAAACCTGCTCTGGCAAATGGACTTCAAAGGACGCACGCAGCTCACCTGCGGCGTCTGGTGCCATCCCTTGACCATCATCGACGACCATTCCCGCTTCGCCATCGCACTGGAAGCCTGCGTCGACGAGCAGCGGACGACCGTCCAGGCACGGCTCGAACGCATCCTGCGCCACTATGGCCTGCCGATGGCTTTCTATACCGACAACGGCCCTCCATGGGGCACGGGCGTGCCCAACCAGTGGACGCGGTTGAGGGTCTGGCTGCTCAAGCTCGGCATCGACCTCATCCATGCCCGGCCAYATCATCCGCAGGGGCGTGGCAAGAACGAACGCTTCCACCGCTCGCTCAAGGCTGAGGTCCTTGCCTTTGCCGCACTGGCCGACATCACACGGGCGCAGGAAAGCTTCGACCGCTGGCGCGATCTCTACAACCATCACCGACCGCATCAGGGCATCGGTATGGAGGTCCCTGCAAGCCGCTACCGTCCGTCCCCAAGGCCGTTCCCTGACAGGTTGCCGCGMCCCGTCTACAACAAGGGCGAGATCCTGCGCAGGGTCGATCAGACCCGGCCCTATATCCAGTTCATGGGCCGCGCGTGGTCCGTTCCAACGGCATTCGGCGGTGAAACACTGGCCATCAGGCCGCTCGATCGAGACGGGCTGCATGGCGTCTTCTTCGGAGCAACGGAGATCGCAAAAATCGACCTCAAAGCACCGAAATAACTGTCAGGCATGTCTCCGAACATCTGTCAGGTATGTCTCCGGACTTTACAGTGCCGAGAATCTGCGCACGTCCAATTAAGCATCTGAAAATAAATATTTTCCTGTCAAACAACTGTCGTGATCAGATGCTCGGCACAAGGCCGAGCATGACGGAGGAGACTTTGTCACTAACTGAGCCCGGCGCAACGGCCGGGCTTCTCCTTGATCTCTTCTCCGCAAACCTCAGAAGGTCGCCGCGCCGCTGCCCCAGGGGCCGTGGTGGAAATCCTTGCCATCCAGGCGGTCGAAACCGTGGGCGCCGAAGAAGTCGCGCTGGGCCTGGATGAGGTTGGCCGTGCCCCTGCCCTGGCGGTAGGCGTCGAAATAGGTGAGCGCCGAGGTCAGCGCCGGCACCGGCAGACCGGCGGAGACCGCAGCCGTGACGACCCGGCGAAGCGCCGGGATCGATTCCTTGACCATTTCCGAGAAGGCGGGCGTGACGATCAGGTTGGCGGCATCGGGAGCCTTGGTGAAAGCCGAGGTGATCTCGTCGAGGAACTGCGAGCGGATGATGCAGCCTGCGCGCCAGATACGGGCTATCGTCGGCATCGGCAGCGACCAGTTGAACTCGCGCGAGGCTTCCGCCATCACCGCGAAGCCCTGTGCGTAGGCGCCGATCTTGGCGGCAAACAGCGCCAGTTCCAGATCCTTGTTGAGCTCGGGGCCATAGGCGATCGGGAAGGACGCGGCCTGCGCGCCGAAGATCTTTTCGGCAGCTTCGCGCTCAGATTTCATCGAGGAGAGGCTGCGGGCGGCGACCGCGGCTTCGATCGCCGTTGCCGGAATGCCCATGTTCTGCGCCTCGATCGCCGACCATTTGCCGGTGCCCTTCTGGCCTGCCTTATCGAGGATCATGTCAACCATCGGCCCGCCGGAGACGGGGTCGTTGGCGGCAAGCACCTTCTCGGAGATCTCGATCAGGTAGGAGTTCAGCCGGCCCTTGTTCCACTCGCCGAAGATGCCGGAGATGTCCGAAGCGCTCTTGCCGAGGCCGTCGCGCAGGATGCCGTAGATTTCGGCGATCATCTGCATGTCGGCATATTCGATGCCGTTATGGATGGTCTTGACGAAATGGCCGGCGCCGTCATTGCCGAGCCAGGCGACGCAGGGCTCGTCATTGTAGCGGGCGGCAATCGAGGTCAGCACCTTCTCGACGCGCTTCCAGGATTCCTCGGTGCCGCCGACCATGATCGACGGGCCATGGCGCGCACCTTCTTCGCCGCCTGATACACCCATGCCGATGAAGGTGAGATCGGTGTTCTTGAGGCGGTCGAAGCGGGCGACGGTGTCGCGGAAATTGGCGTTGCCGGCATCGATCATGATGTCGCCCTTGGACAGATGCGGGCGCAGCGCTTCCATCTGCTGGTCGACGGCCTCACCGGCCTTGATCATGATGATGATCGGACGCGGCGGGCGGATCGCATCGACGAATTCTTCGATGGTCTTGCAGGGAATGATCTGCTTTTTCAGATCGCCGGCGCTTTCGTAAAATTCGTCGGTTTTCTCAGGCGTGCGGTTGAACACCGCAATTTTATTGCCTTTCTCCGCGATGTTGAGCGCCAGGTTGGAGCCCATGACCGCAAGACCGATCAGTCCGATTTCTGCCTTTTCCACGACAAACCTCCGATGTGTCATTTGGACCGGTGTTGTGGCACTGTCTTGGTCAAACGGCAAGTCTCGCAAGGGTCTAATCGGTTCGCAAAGCCCATGAAATGCAGCTTTGTTTTTCCGACTTGTCCGACAACCTGCCATTTAACGCCGATCCGCAAGCCGCATCTTTCACCGGCCTGCCGGCAAGGCCTAACTCATGTTATCATGCGGAGCTCGGGAGATATCGCTTGGTATCGAAAAGACCAAAAGACATGGCGCTGCTTGCGGCCCGCGCCGGCCGCTACCGCGAATATGCGCCGCCGCCCGCCTTGCGGCGCCATTTCAGCCGCCTCTGGTCGCACAGGCTGAACGACGGGCCGCCGGCGACGGTGGCGATCGTACCG
Source organism: Rhizobium sp. BR 249 (assembly GCF_047445895.1). NCBI lineage: Bacteria > Pseudomonadati > Pseudomonadota > Alphaproteobacteria > Hyphomicrobiales > Rhizobiaceae > Rhizobium > Rhizobium sp. BR 249. Next base: position 3,242 of record NZ_JARWKX010000046.1, read on the forward strand.
GATGGTTATTGTGATCTTCTCTGGATCGACGGCAGGCTTGAGGTCGCCGGCCCCGACAGGACGGCCGCCTTTCCCGTGATAGGGCCGGGCGCGACCGTCATCGGCGCACGTTTTGCGCCGGGTGCTGCGGCATCCTGGCTGAAGACGCCGCTCTCGGCGCTGGTCGGCCTCTCCGTGCCGCTTGCCGATATCGGCCGGAAGGAGACGAGCGAATTCGAGGCGCGGCTCCGGGATTGCCCGGAGCCCACGGCCGACGTAGCGCTCTTCGGCCGCCTGCTTGAAGAGGCCGCGCGCCATGAGGAGGAGCCTGACCGGGACGCCGCCGTGATCTTCGCCGCTGCCGACAGCGGCCGCCCTGCCCCCGGCCTGCCAGACCGGCTCGGCATCAGCGAAAGGCAGCTGCGCCGCCGCTGCCACCATCATTTCGGCTATGGCGCAAAGACGCTGGAACGCATCCGCCGGTTCCAACGTTTCCTCGACGTCTGCCGCAAGGCGGGCACGATGCCGCTCGCCCGCATCGCGCTCGAAGCAGGTTTTGCCGACCAGGCCCACATGACGCGCGAGGTCGCAGAACTCTCGACGCTGACGCCTGCGATCATCCTCGACCAGCTCGGCATGCGGGAAAGATCCGGCTGACCGTTTTGTTCAAGACAGCGCCGGCCGGCCTTATTATTTCAGGGAAACCAAAATACGAGGACCTTCAAGCCATGGCGACGATGCCTGCAAAAATCATCCATCGATCGATCGAACGCGACTGGCGCGACGTCTACGATTTCGCCGGCAAGCCGGAGAACATGCCGCTCTGGGCCTCCGGCCTTGCGACCGGCTTCGAGCCCGACGGCGCCGACTGGATCGCCCATGGTCCGCTCGGCACCATCAAGGTGAGCTTCGTGCCGACCAATGAATTCGGCGTGATCGATCATACGGTGACGATCGAATCCGGGCTCAGGGTTTATAATGCGCTGCGCATCGTGCCGAACGGCGACGGCTGCGAGGTCATGTTCACGCTGCTGCGCCTGCCCGGCATGACAGACGCGCAATTTGCCGCCGATGCCGCGCATATCGAGAAAGACCTCGCCATGCTGAAAGCCCTGATGGAGAGATAGATGGCCGAAAACTCAGAACACAACGACCGCCGCATCGATTACGTCGAATTCAACGTCTCCGACATCGCCGCCGCAAAAGCCTTTTACGGCTCGGCCTTCGGTTGGCGTTTCACCGATTACGGCCCGAACTACTGCGAATTCGACGATGGACGGCTGAAGGGCGGCTTCACCGATTTCGGCCCCGTGCGGCCGGGCGGCCCGCTGGTCGTCGTCTACGCCAGGGATCTGGAAGAGGTGCTGACCTCGGTCGAACGGGCCGGCGGCACGATCTGCCGGCCGATCACCGATTTTCCCGGCGGCCGCCGCTTTCATTTCCTCGACCGCGATGGCTACGAGCTCGCCGTCTGGGCAACGGCGTAGGTTGGATCACCGATCCATCACGATCAAAGCGCCGATCACCGTGCCGCCCGCGTCGCGCAGCGGCGACATGCGACAGCGTATCTGCCGCGATGCGCTGCCGCCGGCCGAGCGCTCATAGGTGTAATCGATCTCCTCACCGGCAAAACACGCGTCCAGCTTTTGCTTGGCGCATCCGGCAAAACGTTCCTCGCCGATGAATTCGGATAGATGATGCCCGATGAGCTCCATCGGTTTCCTGTTGAGATAGGCGCTGTTGGCCGCATTGGAATAGAGGTAGCGGTAGTCCCTGGTCAGCACCGCGATCCGGTCCGGCAGGCTTTCGAGGATCGCAGCGTTGAGGAACTGGCCGTTGTCGGTGTCGGGCACATAGGCTGCCGGCGGCTCGATGCGCGCGTCCTGCGGCGAAGGCACCCGCCAGTCGGGCGCATGCGTGCCGAAATAGCGGTCGAGCAGGTAAGAAAGCACCGCCGTATGTTCCCGGACGCTGGCGCTGTCGTCGGCATCCTGAGCGACAAGCTGGCTCACGAACTGCAGCTGCATGTAGACTTCGAGCAGATTGCCTGCCCGGCAGGCCAGGATCGCCTCGACCAGCGGCTCGACATGCCGATCGAGCGACATGACGCGCTGGTCGTCACCCCGGCGGATGGCTTCCTCTATTTGCGCGCAACGCAAGGAAAAGGCTCGAAAAAGCTCCAGCAAGACGCCTCCCACTCCCATTGTCCCAAGTGGCGTGTCCAAATTGATGTGGCTGCATTTCCCCAAAAAATGCGCCTTAAGGTAGATATTATTCGCGCTTTGGTGGTGACGGCTAACACGAAGTTTACTCCGTTTCAATCCAAGAGCACCTGCCGCTTTTCACCGCTGATAAATCAGGGTGTGCTTTTCAAAGCGCGAGCGTCTTCTTGATTTGCCAGCGGTCGTGATACCAGAGCCATTGTTCGGGATATTCCCGCACCCAGCCTTCCACCTTGTCGTTGAGCAATTGAGCGGCCGCCGGCAGGTCGAGATTGCCTTTGGCATCGCGCGGCATCTCCAGCCGAGGTTCGATTTCCAGCCGGTAGCGATTCCCCGGCAGGCGGATGCAGCGCGCCGGATAGACTTCGCAATCGAACTGGCGCACCAGCTTCGGCAGCAGCGGATTGGTCTTCACATCAAGCCCGAAGAAGGTGCCCTTCAGCCCCTTGCCGAATTTCTGGTCGACCAGCACGCCCACCCCCTGGCCCGCTTCCAGCTGGCGCGCGAGCGCGAAGGAGGAGCCGGCATGCGAGGGCACCAGCTTGCCCATGCGCGCGCTGCGGAAGTCGAACACCTTCTTGGCGACATACGGGTTGTTCGGCGGCCGGAAGAGCACGGTCACGGTCATGCCGAAGGCGGCGGCTGCCACCGGCAGCAGCTCGAAATTGGCGGTATGGCCGGTGAAAACGATGAAGGGGCGCGGATTGTCGCGCAGGTCGAGGAAGATGGGAATGCCCGACACCTCCACCCTGCCCGGCGCGGTCCGCTCGGGATCGAAATCGAACAGCTGGTCGAGGAAGACGTATTCCGCCGCGAGCCGGCCCATGTTTCCCCAGCTGGCGAGCGCGATTTCCTCGATCTCCGCCTCGCTCTTCTCAGGGAAGGCGTTGCGCAGATTGGTAAGCATGAGCTTGTGGCGGCGTGTCCGCCGGCCGAGGCGGCGCATCATCCGGTCGGCGAAGCGAATCGCGCCATCGGCCGGAAACAGCTTCAGCACGTTCAGGAAGCCGAACATCACCTGCGCCACCAGCCATTGCTGGAAATTCCTGAGCGCCAGAACGATCCGGGTGATGATCAGCTTCACGTGGGCTCAATCCATCTTCAGGATGATCTTGCCGAAGATCTGGCGCGATTCCATCCGCTCCAGCGCCCGGTCGATGTCGTCGAAGCCGACTTCGGTGTCGATGACCGGATGGACGAGCCCGCGGCCCATCTTCTGCATGGCGTCCGCCATGTTCTCAATGCGGCAGCCGAAGGAGCCGAAGAGCTTCAATTGCTGCTGGAACAGCATCATCAGGTTCATCTCTGTCGAAACGCCCGAGGTGGAGCCGCAGGTGACGAGGCGCCCGCCGCGCTTCATGCAGAGCATCGAGCCCGCCCAGGTGTCCTTGCCCACATGTTCGAAGACGACGTCGACGCCCTTCTTCTTGGTGAGCTTGCGCACCACGCCTTCGAAGCGGTCGGTGCGGTAGTTGATGACGTGATCGGCGCCGAGCGCCTTGGCCTTCTCGATCTTGTCGTCGGAGCCGACCGTGGTGATGACGGTGCAGCCGATCTTCTTGGCAAGCTGGATCGCCGCCGTGCCGATGCCGGAGCCGCCGGCATGGACGAGGATCGTCTCGCCCGGCTCGAGCTTGGCATTGTCGAACAGCATGTGCTCGACCGTGCCGAAGGTGACGGGCGCCAGCGCCGCCCCGATCGCATCCACGCCGGGAGGTGCGGGGACCAGCAGGCGCGCCGGCAGGTTCACCTTCTCCTGCGCGAAACCGTCAAGATGGAAGCCGTGCACGCCGGAGACGTGTTCGCAGAGATTGTCGCGGCCTTCGCGGCACGGGCGGCAGAGGCCGCAGGTGCGCGCACCGTAGATCGAAACCAGTTGGCCCGGCAGGACGTTGGCGACACCCGGCCCGATCGCTTCCACGACGCCGGAGGCTTCCGCGCCGATGACGAGCGGCATCTTGCGCTTGGCGAACGCCATGCCGCGCCAGCCCCAGACATCGATATGGTTGAGCGCCACCGCCTTGACGCGCAGCGTCACCTCGCCCGCGGCGGGAGCGTCGGGTTCCGGCAGGTCGGTGATCTCAAGCTTGCGGTCGTCGATCAGTTGCAAAGCGCGCATGGCAAAATCCCTCGCCTCGAAGGCGTTCGTCTCGTCTTGAAATTGTCGGGAACCGCTTAAGCCGGTTCGAGCGCCATGACAAGGCTGGCATTCTGCCCGCCGAAGCCGAAGGAGTTGGAAAGCACGGCCGAAACCTGGGCCTCCCGCTTCTTGTTCGGCACGACATCGAGCACGATCGACGGATCGGGATTGTTGTAGTTGATCGTCGGCGGCAGCGTGCCGGTCAGCATCGTCTGCAGCGAGAACACCGCCTCGACCGCACCGGCCGCCGTCAGCGTATGGCCGATCATCGACTTGTTCGACGAAACCGGAATGCCGACGAGCCGCTCGCCGAAGACGGCAGACATGGCACCATATTCCATCTTGTCGTTCTCGGGCGTCGAGGTGCCGTGCGCATTGATGTAGCCGATGCCGCTCTCGTCGATTCCGGCATCGGCAAGGGCCGCACGGATCGTCGCGATCGCCGGGCCGCCGTCCGGCGACGACCGGGTGCGATGGAAGCTGTCGGCCTTGTCGCCGGCGCCCTTCATGATGCCGAGCACCTTGGCGCCGCGGGCAATTGCCGATTCCAGCGATTCCAGCACCAGCGTCGCCGCGCCCTCGGCGATGACGAAGCCGTCGCGATCCTTGCTGAACGGCTTGGAGGCCTTCGTCGGCGGATCGTTCTGCGTCGAAAGCGCCGACAGAAGCGAGAAGCGGATCAGCGCTTCGGCGCTGAGCGACCCATCGGTCGCAACCGTCAGTGCGCGATCGGTGCGGCCCTGGCGGATCGCCTCGATGCCGAGCTGGATCGCGGTAACGCCGGAAGCACAGGCGGTAGACAGCGTCACCGGAAGGCCGCGCGTGCCGAACCGGTCGGCAAGGCGCTCGGAAATCGCGCCGAACAGCGCCGCCTCGTGGAAGGCCGGGTCCGGGCGCTGGCGCAGCGCCGTCAGGAAGCGCTCATAGGCATCACCCGGATGATCGGCGGCCGGCGAGCGGTCGGCAAGCTCGAAACGGGCGCTCCATTCGGGCTCGATCGGCGGCGCGGCAAGGAACAGCGGGCCGTTGAAATCGCCCGACAGACCGGCATCGGCGAGTGCCTCGATGGTCGTCTCGCGCGCAAAGGCATAGGAACGCTCGACGGCATTCGGCACCGGAATGTCGATGAAATCGACAGTGCCGGCGATCCGCGTCGAGAGGCCCTCCGTGGGAAAGCGGTTGATCGCGTGGATGCCCGAGGTGCCGGAGGAAAGGGCCGCCCAATTGTCCTTCAGGCCCTGGCCGAGCGAGGTGATGATGCCCATGCCGGTCACTGCGACGATCGGCCGGCCGAGATGATCCCTGTAAGCGGAAGCTGTCATAATCTCTCTCCTCACGCCTCTGCGGAAAGAACGGCGACGCCCTCGCCGCGCTGGTGTCCGACCGTCGTGACGACAGCCGCCTTCGTGCCCGCCTTCATCGGCGCTTCGTGGGCGGCGTCGAAGGGCGGAACCTTGGCCTTGGCATCGATGGCAAGGGCTGCGAGCGCCAGCCCCAGCGGGAAATGCGCCTCGATCGTGTGACCGGAAATCCCGCCGAAGCCGCGGATCGCGGCACCCGGAAGCTGATGCTCCAGCACCGCCTTTTCCCGGGCGGCGATCTCGTGCATGCCTGTCGAGCCGGAGAAGATCGCCGTGCTCTCTGGCGGCAGGTCGGCGGCAGGCTTCAGCAGCCGCTCCATCCGCACTTCGAAATTGCCGGCCGCGCGATTGCCGCGGTCGCCTTCGACGGCGCTGATCGTCGCATAGATATGCGCGCCGCGCTCCTGCGCATGCTTGCGCGATTCAAGCACCAGGAAGACGCCGGCCGAACCGGTGATCATGCCGCCGCCCTCGAGGCCCGAGCGCGACCAGAGCGGCGCCCATTCGCCGCGCGTATGCGCGCCGATCGCTTCGGTGAGCAGGATCATGTCGGGGCGTTCGGCGGCAAAGGCGCCGCCGACCAGCGCATGGGTGGATTCGCCGGAGCGGATGCGCCAGAACGCCGTCTCGACGGCGGAAACGCCGGATGCTTCCTCGCCCATGAAGGTGCGCGAGGAGCCGGTGACCTTGTGAACGATGGAGATGTTGCCGGCCAGCAGGTTGGAAAGCTGCGCCAGGAACAGCGTCGGCCTCAGTTCTGTCGTGAGCTTCTCGTTGAGCAGCAGCTCGCGGTCGTTGCGCTTCAGGCCCTCGTCGACGATCAGCGTGTCGACGTTGATGTCGCGCTCGCCGCCGCCGGCCGCCACGATCATGTCCATCGTGCCGCAGGCCTCGATATTGTCCTTGAAGCCGGCATCGTCGAGCGCGAGACCGGCGGCAAAGACGCCGATGCGCTGCCAGTTCTCCATCTGGCGCTGGTCGCCGCGCTTGGCGATCTGCTGCGACCAGTCGATCTCGGGCAGCGGATGCACCGGATAGGGCTTGAATTTCTCGGTCTCGACGATCGCCGTCGGCGCGCTTTCGGCCGAAAGCAGCGCGATATGCGCATCCTTGCCGACGCCTTGACAGGTAACGATGCCGACGCCTGAAATGACGACGTCGTTTGCAGCCTTGCTCATCCAACCACTCCCTGCGCCGCGATCGCTTCGAGAAGCCCGACCTCACCGGCGCGTTTTTTCACGATATCGCCGAGCGGAACCTCGCTGAAAGGCATGGTGCGCAGTTTCAGCTGCGCATCGCAGACCTTCTTGCCGCCGCTGGTGATCTTGGCCTTGGTGACCGCGAAACCCGAACCGTCATGCTCCAGCACCGCCTCGATGTCGAGCACGGCTTCCGGCTCGACGAAGGTGCGCATCTTGGCGCCGTCGACCGACATCAGGAAGGGCATGGCGGCAAAATCGGTGGCGGCAAGCACCAGCATGCCGGAGGCCTGCGCCATGGTTTCGATCAAGAGCACGCCGGGAACGAGCGGCATGCCGGGAAAATGGCCCTCGAAGACCGGGCTCTTGGCCGGCACGACGGATCGCGCGTTGAGCACGCCCTTCTTCAGGTCCACCGCTTCGACGCGGTCAATCATCTGGAAATATTCCAGCAGCATTCGGATCCTCCGGCCCGCCAGGCCAGATCCGCCCGCCGGTGACGCCTACTTAGAGCAATTCCAGGAAAAGTGCGAAGCGGTTTTCCGTCCGGAAGTGCGAATCTGAACTGATCTAGGAACGAAACCGCCCGGCCGCCATATCAAGGGCGGCAGGGCGTTCAAAAAAGACTGTTATGTCTCAGGCCTTGGCTGCTTTGAGCTCGTCGATCTTGGCACAGAGGTTCTTCAGCACGAAATATTCTTCGGTGGAAACCTTGCCCTCGTTGACTTCCTGCGTCCACTTTTCGAGCGGGATCTTGATGCCGAATTCCTTGTCGATCGCAAAGACGATGTCGAGGAAATCGAGGCTGTCGATACCGAGGTCGTCGATCGTATGGCTCTCCGGCGTGATCGTGGCGCGATCGATCTCGCTGGTTTCTGCAATAATGTCGGCAACTTTGTCGAATGTAGCGGTCACGCGCTGTACCTCATGAAATGACGATTTAAACCCCCTCATAGGCAAATCCTTTTCAAAAGCCAATGCTTTCGTCCCGGCGTCGCGGCAATTTGCCGGTCGGGTGTTGCCTAAACAGCAATGGAAACCGGCCTTTGAAAGGTGCGGCCTGGCGCCAGAGCGAAGGAGCGTTCCGCCGCCAAGGCGAAGAGCCGCCCGAATCAAGCCGGCGAAAGCAGCCGGAACCCCGAAGATTGGCATCGGAACTTTGATCTGAATCAAATCGTCCTCCCGGCCATTTGATAATCATCAAGCCACGCCGGAATCCTCGATTGTGGCGCAGTCGGTCGGGCATGCCCGGGGGATGTTGAAAGGACCAGGACATGGATGTCGCAAGCAGTGAGGTTTTCGAGGCCGCCATTCCCCTCGCCTGCCGCTCCTGCCAGGCGCGGCACGGCGTCGTCTGCGGCGCCTTGTCGAACAGCCAGTTGAAGGAACTCAACCGCCACTCCCTGCGCCGCAAGGTCGAGGCCGGTTCAGAGATCATCGCGCAAGGGTCGGAAAGCTCCTTTTACTCGAACATCATGCGCGGCGTGGTGAAGCTCTGCAAGGTGATGCCGGACGGACGCCAGCAGATCGTCGGCCTGCAATTTGCCCCCGATTTCGTCGGCAGGCCCTTCGTGCGCGAAAGCACGCTGTCGGCCGAGGCTGCGACTGATGCCGAAATCTGCGTCTTCCCCCGCAACCTGCTCGACCGAATGATCGCCGAGACGCCGGAACTCCAGCGCAACCTGCACGACCAGGCGCTGAGGGAGCTGGACGCTGCGCGCGAATGGATGCTGACGCTCGGCCGGCGCACGGCGGAAGAGAAGGTCGCAAGCCTGCTTTACCTCATCGCCACTCATGCCGAACCGCAGACGGCAACGAGCACCGCCTTCGACCTGCCGCTATCACGCGCCGAAATCGCCGATTTCCTCGGGCTGACGATCGAAACCGTCAGCCGCCAGATGACAAAGCTGCGCAGGAGCGGCGTCATCCACATCGGGAATTCCCGGCATATCGTCGTGCCCGATATGGACGCGTTGGAAAAGATTACCGCGTGATGACCACGCGGGTATTGGAAAGCCCGGCTTGGCGCGCCAGCGAGAAGAACTGCGCCGCATTATCGGGATGCAGGCGAACGCAGCCGTGCGAGGCCGGCGTGCCCAGGCGCTTCAGGTCGAAGGTAGCGTGAACGGCATAACCGCCGTTAAAGAATACGGCGTAGGGCATCGGCGCATTGTCGTATTTGCGCGAACGGTGATCGCGCGACAGCCACTTGGCGCTCCACGAACCGGTCGGCGTGACATAGCCACGGCGCGCGGTCGAAACCTTCCAGCGATACTTGACGAAGCCGTTCTCGGTGACGGTCATCGTCTGCTTGTCGATGCTGATCTTGGCGACCAATGTTGCCGCTTCGGCAGCAACGGGAGAAAACTGCAGCAATAAACTGGCGGCCGCAGCCGCTAAAATCGTCCTCATGATAGCCCCTCTTCCAACCCGCGCAGTTTAATTGCGCCCTCATGGTAGAGAGACTACGACGATACTTATTATTTAGCTTTAACCCGAATGGTAATCACAATTCTAACAAGCCAAGCGGGAATTGAAGCGCCGCGCCTACTGGAGCTTGGGCGCCGCCGCAGGCCGCTTGAGCTGCTGATAGGCCTTGTTCATTCTCTCGCGGATCGAGGCCATCGTACCGAGATTATGCCCGCAGGCCGCACATTTGATGATGTCGGTCTCCCGGATCTCCGGCCGCTCGAACTTCATCTTGGTGCTCTTGCACTTCGGGCACGGTAATTCAACTTGAACTGTCATTGCTGTCTTTCCGGTCTGATATGAGGCGTTTCGCATAAACCTTTGCGGCTGATGTGTCCACCGGGGCGTTCATGCCGTGGGACAACCCTAAAGAAAACACAAAAACAATCCGAACGTCACACCCGCCAGCACCATGCAGCTCGCATGAAACACCGACACACCGTCCTCGATGTCGCGCAATGTCGCAACATCCCGGCCGGCATTGTTGATCATCGGCTCGGCGACGATGACGCCGCCATAGACGCGGGGGCCGGCGAGCTGGACGTTGAGGGCGCCGGCCATGGCAGCTTCCGGCCGGCCGGAATTCGGCGAGCGGTGCAGCCCGCCGTCGCGCATCGCGACCCGGACCGCTTCGCGGCTGGCGCTCGTACCACGGCGGAGCCAGGCGCCGGCGGCGATCAGCAGGATGGAGATCCGGGCGGCCGGCCAGTTGGCGAGATCGTCGAGCCGGGCGGCGGCCCAGCCGAAATCGAGATATTTCTCGGATTTATGCCCGATCATCGAATCCGCCGTGTTCAGCATCTTGTAGGCAAGCAGCCCCGGCAGGCCGAAGACGGCATACCAGAGCGCCGGCGCCACGACGCCGTCGGAGAAATTTTCCGCCAGGCTTTCGATCGCCGCGCGGCAGACGGCCGGCTCATCCAGCGTTTCGGGATCGCGCCCAACGATGCGGGAAACGGCTGCCCGCCCGCCGGCAAGCCCTTCGCCGCGAAGCGCGGCCGCAACCGCGCCCACGTGATCGGCAAGGCTTTTCTGCGCCAGGAAGATCGCCACCAGCCCGGTTTCGAGCAGGATGCCAACAACGCCGAAGAGCGCGAAGAACCGGTCGAAGACGAAGCCTGCGGCAACCGCCACCAGAAGCAGCGCCAGTATGGCGGCCACACCGTTCATCCGGCGCTGCGAGCCCGTCAGCCCGGCATTGTTGAGCTGCCGGTCGGCAAAGGAGATCGCCTCGCCGAACAGGACGACGGGGTGCGGCAGCCGCGACCACAGCCATTGTGGATCGCCGACGATCCGGTCGAGCAGCAATGCCAGGAGCAACACGAGAAGGTTTTCGTCGATCATCATAGCTCAAAACTCTGAAGGGCTTCGCCAAGCCGCCGGTCTGCCGCCGCATCGGGCGTCAGCCCGAAACGCAGCCAGTCCGGCGCATAATCGAACTTGCGGACGAGAATATGATGGCGGCAGAGATGCGTGTAAATGTCGCCGGCCCTGATATCGGCGACGAGGGTAAACAGCGCCGTCCCCCCGGCGATCCGCAAGCCTGCTCCGGCCAGCACCGCATGCAGTCCGGCACTGCGCTCCTCGATGCGGCCGCGGACCGTGGAAACATCCTGCCGCAGCAGCGAATCGGCCAGCGACAGCGCCGGGCCGGAAACCGCCCAAGGCCCCAGCCACTCCTCGAAACGCTCGAGAATGTCGCCGCGCGCAATCACGAAACCGAGCCGCAGGCCGGCAAGCCCGAAGAACTTGCCGAAGGAGCGGAAGATCACCAGATTGGAAAGCTCTTCTGCGCGGCCTGCAAGACTGAGCGCCGGATCGGCATCGCCGAAAGCCTCGTCGACGACGAGCAACCCGCCAGCCGATTTCATCCTGTCGTGCAGCGCGATCAGCGCATCGGCCGGCCAAACGCGCCCATCGGGATTGTTCGGATTGACGACGACCGCAAGCCGGTGGCCAGCCCCGATTGCCGCGACATCGCTGACGGCATCGACAGCAAAACCGGCCGAAGCGAAGGCGCGCGCATATTCACCGTAGGTCGGAAACACCACGGCGACTTTGTCATCCATCACCGTAGCCTGCCTACCTCCGTGAAGCAGCCGTGGCAGCAGCTGGATCACCGATTGCGTGCCAGGCACCGGCAGGGGCAGGATTTCGCCACTGCCGTAATAGTCGCGCGCGGCGCGCCTTGCCGCTTCGACGAGGTGCCTGTCCGGCAGGCGGTGCCAGACTGCCGCCGGTATTTCAGGCAAAGCGACAGGACACGGATTGATCCCCGTGGAAAGGTCGAGCCAGTCCTGCGGCCGGCCGCCGAAGGCGGCGGCAGCGGCGGTGATGCCGCCGCCATGGGCGATCGGCGCGCTCACGCGGCGGCTCTCGCAAGGTCGATCAGATGCATGTAGGAGCCTGCCACCTGCCCGCGCCTCAGCCCGGCGACACCGAGATCGGCTCCCAGCGCATCCCGCACCTGAAACAGCCGCTCGCCCTCGCCTTCGGAGACGACGGTGGAATAGTGGAATTCATGGGCCGTCATCGGCCGCTGGAAGATCGCGCCGTCGAGCGGCGTGACTCGGCGATAGCCGAGATGGCGCTTGCGTTCGGCATAGCTGGTGACGACGGGCAGCAAACCGAGCATTTCATGGCGTTTGCCCTCGGAATCAACCAGTCCCTCACCCAGCACCATGTAACCACCGCACTCGCCATAGATCCTGATGCCGCGCGCCGCCGCATCGAGAAGACCGGCGCGAAAATTCTGTGCCGCGGCCAGCCGCCCGGCATGCAGTTCGGGATAACCGCCCGGCAGATAGATCGCATCGGCATCGGCGGCAGGCCGCTCATCGGCAAGCGGCGAGAAGAAGGAGATCGCAGCCCCCCGGCGGCGCCAGCCGAGCAGCATATGCTCATAGGAAAAGGCAAAGGCGATGTCGCGCGCCACCGCGATACGGCTGCCGAGCGGCATCAGCCGGTCGATATTGGCGGCCGATGGCTGGTTGAGCCCCTGCCGTGCGATGCGCAGCAGGAATTCGAAATTGCATTCCTCGGAGACGGCATCGGCCGCATGGTCGATGAAATTTTCGAGCGTCGCATGTTCCCCGGCCTGGACGAGCCCGAGATGGCGCTCCGGCAGGGAAAGCGCCTTGTCGGCCCCAATCACGGCGACGACGGGCATGCGGATCGCGTCCAGCGCATGGCGCAGCATCGCCTCGTGCCGGTCGCTGCCGACCTTGTTCAGGATGACGCCGGCGACGCGGACATCGGCACGGAAGCCGGCAAAGCCTGATACCAGCGGCGCCACGGATTGCGACATGCGCGAGGCATCGACGACGAGCACGACGGAAAGGCCGAGCTGGGCGGCAAGATCGGCCGCCGTCCCCCTGCCGTCGGCCGCGCCGTCGAAAAGTCCCATCATCGCCTCGACGACGAGAATACGGTCGCCGGAACGGTGAAGCGCGGCATTGGCCGAGATCAGCTCCGGGCGCATCGCCCACGGGTCGAAATTCAGGCAGGGCGTGCCGCTTGCCGCCGCATGGAAGGCGGGATCGATATAGTCGGGGCCGGCCTTACCGGGCGCGACCGAGACGCCGCGGCGGCGAAGCGCCCTCAACAGCCCGAGCGTCACCGTCGTCTTGCCGGCGCCGGAGGAAGGGGCTGCGATCAGGAGGCCGCTCATATCAGCACCTTGCCGGAACGGCCAAACGGATCGGGCTGCAAACGCCTGCCCGCCAGGGCGCCGAGCCAATCGAGCGAGGCGCGCAGCCGCACCACCTCGCCGACCACGACGATCGCCGGCGGCTCCAGCCCGGAGGCGGCAACGGCAGCAACCGCTTCGCCAAGCGTCGTCTCCAGCACCTGCTGCGCGCCGGTCGCCGCATTGCAGACGAAAGCCACGGGCTCGGATGGCGAACGGCCCGACGCGATCAGATTGGCGCTGATCTGGGCGATATGTTTCATCGCCATATATATGACGATCACGGGCGAACCCTTGCCGATCGCTTCCCAGTCGATCCTGTCCGGCACGATGCCGGAGGAATCATGGCCGGTGAGAAAAGTCACCGCATGATTGATCTCGCGATGCGTCACCGGAATGCCGGCATAAGCAAGCCCGCCGATGCCGGCGGTAATGCCCGGCACGATGCGGAACGGGATATTGTGTTCTACCAGCGTCAGCGCCTCTTCCCCGCCGCGCCCGAAGACGAAGGGATCGCCGCCCTTCAGCCGCAGCACCCGCTTGCCGGCGCACGCCAGTTCCACCAGGCGCAACGAAATATCCCGCTGCTTGGCCGAAGGCTTGCCGCCGCGTTTGCCGGCATATTCGAGTTCGGCGCCGGGGCGCGCAAGCCTCAGACAGTCCTCATTCACCAGCGCGTCATGGACGATCACATCGGCCTCGGCCAGTCCCTTGGCAGCCAAGAGCGTCAGCAGGCCCGGATCGCCCGGACCGGCCCCGACGAGCCAGACGCTGCCCGGCTCCAAGGCCGGCAAATGGGAGAATGCGCTATTCAACATTTTGTTGATCTAGGCCCAGCAAGGGCCAAGGTCAACGCCGCCCGCGCCACCTCACTCGAAGTTGCTGAGATGACGATGAATCACTTTGCGAGGCAGCGGATTCGATCTCGCAGGAAAGCGACGCAACAATATGAATATATTATAATATTACCAAAACAGCGACCACCCGCCGTAAGCCTCGCCCCTTCCTCGACGTCATCCTCGGCCTTGTGCCGAGGATCTGCTGCCCTATCGAACGGAGGCAGATGCTCGGCACAAGGCCGAGCATGACGAAAGAGAAGTTTGCCGACCGTGTTGCGGTCTACGGTCAACCGCCGCGCAGCCCACCTTCAGGCACTCACCCACGAAGCAGCGTATTGCGGATCAGGCCGAGCACCTTTTCCGACTCGATCCCGGTGGCGACGACCTGGCTCGGCAGGCCATCCCAGTCGCCCGGCGGAAAGCGTCGGTTATCCGGCTTGATCACCGTCTGGCCATCGGCAATGCCGCCGCAGACGACGCGCACCGCGCCGGTGATCGTCTTAAACAACTCGGGCGCCACGACATAGACCGAGGCGCAGCTGTCATGCACCATCATGCCGTCCTCGACCGCATGGCTGTAGAAATCGATGTAGGACTGCGAAAGGGCGTCGAGCAGCTTGATCGCCTGGTCGCCCTCGGCCGCCATCGCGCCGAGATAGCTGCGGCTCATCGTGGTGATCGAGGTGACGTCGAGGCCGATGACGACCACCTTCCATGGCGCCGTCATGACGATATCGGCAGCCTCGGGATCACCGTGGATATTGGCTTCGGCGACCGGCGAGACATTGCCCGGCACATAGAAATTGCCGCCCATGATGACGACGTCCTTGACGAGGCCCGCGATCTGCGGGTCTTCCTTCAGCGCCAGCGCCAGATTGGTCATCCGGCCGACGGCCACCAGCCTGACCTCGCCGGGATTGGCCCGCACCGTATCGATGATGAAACGGTGCGCCGGGCGCGGATCGAGCGGCAGATCGATCGTGTGAGGCACCTCGATATCGCCAAGGCCATTTTCGCCATGCACCATGGCCGGCCATTCCCGCTCGGCGCGCGCAGGATCGATCGTGACGCTCGCGCCCTTGGCGACGGGGGCCGGAATGTTCCATTCGCGCTTGAGGAAGAGCGCATTGCGCGTCGTCGTTTCGACCGAGGCGTTGCCGAAGACCGTGGTGATGCCGATCAGGTCGATCTCGGGATGGCGGTGCAGGAAA
This sequence comes from Rhizobium sp. BR 249, assembly GCF_047445895.1. Taxonomy (NCBI): domain Bacteria; kingdom Pseudomonadati; phylum Pseudomonadota; class Alphaproteobacteria; order Hyphomicrobiales; family Rhizobiaceae; genus Rhizobium; species Rhizobium sp. BR 249. Next base: position 18,350 of record NZ_JARWKX010000046.1, read on the forward strand.
AGAAGCGCCATCGCATCGTCGACGCCTGGGTCCGTGTCATAAATGACCTTGTGCATGATTGTCCTCTAAATGTGAATCGCCAGTGTGAGTTGGTAAATTTAAACGAGCGTCGAATTGGATAGCAATTCCGCACATAATGTAAGGAGGCGTCTCCATTTGACGGCCTGGCGCCCAGAAAGAAGGCGCAGGCCCATCTCCTCAAAGAAATTGAAGAAAAATTCCGCCCACCTGAAGAACGTGAAAAAATAAAAAAATAAATATATCCGCCCTTTCGCGAGACATTTTTCGCCGATTAAGGCGATCAAACACGCCGCAATAGCCTGAAATTCTGCAAACCAATATAAACACATAGAAAAAATATAGACTAATTAAATAAATTAATGCAATATTAGTGGCAGAAAATAACATAAATCAATAGAGCTCCACAGCAGCATTGATATGGCATAATTCTGAAATCCGGAAGAAGGTAAAATCGCACGAAAAAATTCTATCCGTGAGGAAATCTTATGGGACACCCAGTTGAACCCATCTCAGAACTTAGAGATGCCTTAGAGGAGATCGGAGGACTATCCGCGTCCCTTGTGGCGTCTCATAGGGCAGCAGATTCCCTTAGTGAGGGAGAAACAAAAAGGAAAATCATGGATGGTCTTGAGCGTGCTTTGGAGCATTCTGAAAAAATATTTGAATCCTTGCAGCAGGCTAGAGAAAAGATGTCGTGGCGTTTTCGCTAAGGTGGCCAATGTCCGAACATCTACGCGAAAGTAGAACACCCTTTGAAACGCGAGCGTCATCGCTTGCTCTGGAGGCGCAAAAAGCACACGCAGACATAGCGCGCAGCTCTGATGAAAACAGAGCATCACGGCTTTTTATTATGAGGTATATTGTGCTTATATATACAGCCGCACTCTTTTTTATTGGCGCAACCACAATAATCGGCGGATTTTATACGAAAAACGTCACAGACGCAGCTACAAGTTTGAAAGAAACAGCAACAACTTTAGTGCTACCGGTTGTCACACTTGTATTAGGATATTATTTTGGAAGAGAGGGTCGAGAGACAAATAAATAGGCAAAGACCAAGCCACTGCTGCGAACGAAACTTACCTGTGGGCTGATCCTATCGGTCATGGGTTTGCGGAATCGCTGACCTTCCGTACGACCGTAACATGCCGCCACCATAACGCCCGTCAGGCTTTCCGCAAGCCGATGCGAGCAATCGCCGCCGTCGCATGCGGGGATTTGATCTTGCCGAGGATCAATTCCGCATCCGCACCAAAAGCCGCCAGCGCCGCCGATTCCGCCACGCCATGGCAGCCGACGCGGGCAAAGACGATAGCGGAGGGATTTTTGAGCCGCGGCGTTTCCTGTTCCAGCCGCGGCGCATCGAAGAAAACCGCCGGCACGGCAAAATGGCCGGCAACGGCAAGGATCGCCGCCTCGTGCCTGCGGCTGTCGATGGAAGCGATGGCGGCAAGCTCCTCCCCACCGATGCCGGCGGCCTTCAACGCCTCGACGGCGAGCGCCAGCACCTCCGCAGGCGGCGTCCCGCGCTCGCAGCCGAGCCCGAGCACATGGCGCCTTGCGGTATCGAAGGGAATCTCGCTCATAGAAGCCGTCGAATGCGCCCCACTGTGTCCGTACAGCCATTGCAGCTTGGGGCGGCAAATGCAACAACGCCACCCAAACGCTCCCGCCTTGGAATAGCATCTTGCCTGACATTGCCCTCCATCTGCTTCTGCTGCTCTGTGCAGCTGCCTTCTTTGCCGGTTTCATCGATGCCATTGCCGGCGGCGGCGGCCTGATCACCGTCCCCGCCATGCTGATCGCAGGCATACCGCCGCTGCAGACGCTCGGCACCAACAAGGTGCAGTCGATCTTCGGCTCTGCCTCGGCAACGATCGCCTATGCCCGCAAGGGCCATGTGCAGCTTCAGGAACAGCTGCCGATGGCGCTGATGGCCGTCATGGGCGGGGCGCTCGGCGCCGCACTCGCGACGATCGTGCCCGGAGAGGTGCTGCAGGCGATCATGCCGGTGCTGCTCTTGGCGATCGCGATCTTCTTCGCCGTCAAGCCGAACCTCGACGATCTCGACAAACACCGGCTCATCACACCCTTTGCCTTCGGCCTCACATTTGTGCCGGCCATCGGCTTTTACGACGGCGTCTTCGGCCCCGGCACCGGCTCTTTCTTCATGCTCGGCTTCGTCACGCTTGCCGGCTTCGGCGTGCTGAAGGCCACCGCGCACACCAAGCTTCTCAATTTCGGATCGAACCTCGGCGCGCTCATCGTCTTCGCAAGCTTCGGCGCGATCCTCTGGAAAATCGGGCTGCTGATGGGCGTCTGCCAGTTCCTCGGCGCGCAGCTGGGCTCCCGGCTCGCCATGCGCATCGGCGCAAAGCTCATCAAGCCGCTGCTCGTCATCGTCTGTGTCGCCCTTGCGATCAAACTGCTGGCCGACCCGGCAAATCCGCTGCGTGTCTGGCTCGGCGTTTAACCGCCGAAGTTCATATCGTCGATATCGGTCAGAATTCCACGCCCGGCTGCCCCTTGATGCCGGAGCGGAAGGGATGCTTGATCAGCTCCATTTCGGTCACGAGATCGGCGATCTCGATCAGCTCGTCCTTGGCGTTGCGCCCCGTCAGCACGACATGCGTCATATAGGGCTTTTCGGTCTTCAGGAATTCCACCACCTCGTTGATATCGAGATAGTCGTAGCGCAACGCAATGTTGATCTCGTCGAGCAACACCATGGAATTGCGCTCGTCGCGGATCAGTTCCTTGGCCTTTTCCCAGGCCGCACCCGCCGCCGCGACGTCGCGCGCCCGGTCCTGCGTCTCCCAGGTAAAACCCTCGCCCATCGTGTGGAACTGGCAGACATCGGAGAAATGCTTCTCGATCAGATCCCGCTCGCCCGTCCACATCGCGCCCTTGATGAACTGGACGACGGCAGACGGCTTGCCGTGGGCGATATGGCGGAAGATCATGCCGAAGGCGGAAGACGACTTGCCCTTGCCCTTGCCGGTGTGGACGATGATCAGCCCCTTCTCATCGGTCTTGGTCGCCATGATCTTATCGCGGGCGGCCTTCTTCTTCGCCATCTTCTCGGCGTGACGGGCATCGTCCTTTTCGCCTGGTACGACTGGTTCTTCGCTCATGGCTGGCTGCCTGCTCTTTTCCTGGTTTCGTTGATTTCGGTAAGATCGAATTGCGCCGAGTTGCTGCGCGGCGTCCAGAGCTTGCGCTCGATCGCCTCCATGAGCCGTTCCTTCATCTCGGAAAGCGCCGCCGGGTTCTTCTCGGCCATGAAATCACGCACCTTGGGATCGGCGACGAAGGCCTGATAGACCGCCTCGAAATGATGGTTGCCGACAGCACCCGTCGTCGCCGCAAAAGCAAAGAGATAGTCGACGGTCGCGGCAATCTCGAAAGCGCCCTTGTAGCCATGGCGCATGACGCCCTCGATCCATTTCGGATTGACGACACGCCCGCGCACCACGCGCCCGATCTCTTCTTCCAGCGAGCGGATGACCGGTTTTTCCGGCCGCGAATGGTCGTTGTGATAGATCGCCGGCCGTTCCCCGCCAAGCGCTTCGGCGGCTGCCGCCATCCCACCTTCGAACTGGTAATAATCGTCACTGTCGAGCAGGTCGTGCTCGCGATTGTCCTGGTTCTGCACGACCGCCTGAATCGAGCGCAGCCGCTCTTCGAACACGCCGCGCTCGGCCCGTCCCTCCTCGCCCGCACCATAGGCATAGCTGCCCCAGACGAGATAGGCTTCGGCCAGATCGGCCCGCCGCTCCCAGCCCTTCTCGTCGATCAGCGCCTGCAGGCCGGCGCCATAGGCACCGGGCTTCGACCCAAAAATGCGATACCCCGCCCGCTTCGCCGCCGCCTTCTCATCCAGCCCGGCAGCCGCCAGCCGTGCCATCTCGCCGCGCATGCGCCCGGCAATCGGATTATCCGCCGCATCTTCATCGAGCGCGCCAACGGCACGGATCGCCTTGTCAAACAGCGCGATCTGCTCCGGAAAAGCATCGCGGAAAAAGCCCGATATGCGCAGCGTCACATCCACCCGCGGACGCCGCAGCATGGCCGGCGGAATGATCTCGTAACCGGTGACGCGCCGCGAAGCCATGTCCCATACCGGCTTCACCCCGATCAGCGCCAGCGCCTGAGCGATGTCATCCCCGCCGGTGCGCATGTTCGACGTACCCCAGGCCGTCAGCCCGAAGGAAACCGGCCATTCGCCGTGATCCTGCACATAACGGCGGATGAGCAATTCCGCCGATTTCTTCCCAAGCTCATAAGCCGCCGGCGTGGGCACCGCGCGGCTGTCGACCGAATAAAAATTCCGCCCCGTCGGCAGCACGTCAGGCCGCCCGCGCGTCGGCGCACCGGATGGACCGGGCGGCACGAAACGGCCGTCAAGGCCACGCAGCAGGCTGGTGATTTCGGCCGGGCCGCAGGCAAGGATGGAGGGCTTGAGACGGGCTTCAATCTCGTCGAGCACGGCTCTGGTTTGGGGCCAGAGGGTTGGGCACTCCATGTCGCCTGAAACGAGCTTGGCGGCGAGCAGTTCGATCCGCTCGACGGTATCGCCGTTGCTGCGCCAGGGGGCGTCGGTGACATTGGCGAGGATTGATGGGCGAGGGCCAGTCCAGATGGCGGCCATATCGCAATCGAGAGGATCGAAGGAAGACCCCTCCCCAACCC
>NZ_JARWKX010000047.1:0-22596 GCF_047445895.1 Rhizobium sp. BR 249
CTCCCGTCCTGCCTGGATCGCCCGCCTTGCCAGGCAGCAAAGGCGCAATTCTCGACCATTGCGACTCGTTCAACTCGTATCGCTTCACCGCCATCAAGGCCTCCGTGCGTCACACGGGTACTCTATGAATCAGTGATCAACTGATTTGGGAATCCTGAATGTCGATTGGTCCTAGCACCCAATGCAATCGGTTCTCGATCCCCCAGTGGGCGCGCACGGCGGCGGCGAAGGTTTTCGGGGTGAGTTTGGCGGACGACAGATAATAGCGTCTTTCGGTCTCGACCTTGCCGCCCCGCTCGGTGCGACTTTCCACCATTGCGATCATGGCGAGATGGGGAAAGCGCGGTTCATCGGGATATCGGCGGTCGGAGGTCAGCCAATCGACGTCGTGGCAGACGGTGTGCCGGCGCTGCTCGATCCGGCCATGATCATTCTCGACAGTTGCCGTGTCCGTTTCGATCATATCGGCGGGCGGATCGGCAAAGAAGCGCGCGACGTCGTCATGGGCGGCGGGCCGGTTGGCTTTGAGGGCAAGGAGATAATCACCGCCGCGCCGGACGATCGTCTCGGCAATGGCTGACTGAGTGCCCATGGCATCGATGGTGACGATGGCACCGGTCAACTCAAGCCGTTCCAAGAGAAGCGGGATAGCGGTGATCTCGTTTGATTTGACGTCGGTCGCCTCCTGGCCGAGAACCAGCCGCTGCCGGGTTGCCCATGCCGACACCATATGCAGCGGCTCTCGCCCCTGGCCGCGCGCGTGGGTGCGCCGGGATGTCTTGCCATCGATCGCGATGACGTCCGGATCGCCATCGCGCAACGTGTCGACCCATGAGGTGAAGCAGGATTTGAACAGCTCCGGATCGAGTGCGTTGATAACATCGTTCAACGTGTCGTGGGATGGCAGCCCGCGTTCGAAGGGCAGGAACCGCCGCAGAAACTCCATCCGCTCCTCGCCCCAAAGGCGGATCTCGACGAAATCCTCCATGCCGGAAAGCGTCGCACACAGCACAAGCAGCAGAACCTCCGGCAGCGGATAAACCACCCGCCAACACTGTCGCGGGTCGGAAAGCACCGAAAAATGATCAAGAATGGCGCGTGACGATGTGTGAGAGGCTGACATGAACGGCTCCGTCGATTCGAAGCTCCTCATGAATCACACCCGCACCTCTCTGCGCCACAACGAAATGCAAAGCTGAAGCGATTGCCCTGGAAATAGAATGTACCCCGCTACACATTTTTATCGCATATAGTATTTATGGAACTTTTGGCAGTTTTCCGGCTGCACAGAACAGGTTTGGCATCTTGTTGAGTGATCAACCGTGCGCCGCGCTGACGTGAAAATATCCTTAATCGACTCATTGCTACAGCGCGATGGCTTCTGGTTCCGACAAGCGAGCCAGCCGGCGATTGTTAGGCGCCCGAAGTCGATCACCGCCAAGTTGCGTCCAATCGTGGCCAAGCTTCTTCACCTTTCTTTTCCTTAGCTGCCGCAATCTACCAGCCACATTGTATGGGAAGAGCAAGCTCGCGATTGTCCTTATTTGGAGATTACGATGAGGAACCGGTTCGCGAAACTGCCTTCCAATGTTGCAAATCCGGCGTGGAACATCAGCCGGGTATCGTGCTGTTTCGCACGAATTGGCGGCTGCTGACAAAGCGTGAGCCCAGTACGAGTGTAGTCCGCGGCGACTCTATGGCTATCGGTCGTCTGTTGAAGTTCAATCCGCTCCTGCTGCTTGGCGTCGCTTGCGCCTCCTCGCGTTCTGCTGTGGCCATGAATAGGGGCTGCAGCTCGCCGCACAGCGCGCCGTTCGACCCCTCCTGCGCAAGGGTGGCAAAGTCCTGCAAGACTTATTATCACCGTCAAGCACTCTCCTCGCACCTGTCGATCGAGATCGCAGAAATGCAATCGGGTACCGCGATTCTAGGAAAATTCTTGGCGAGGCATCAAGGACTTTCCTCTGACAACGCGCTTAGCGATTTAACAGACCTTGACGACATCGAGTTTCAGAAGCCTGCCCAGCTTGCTGATGCGCTTGGCGATATGCCCAACCCCCACGGCGCAATGATGTGCCGGGCCTTGCTCGTTCCAGGACTCGACGAACGCCCTTGCACCTATCGGAAATTCGTACCGGCTATTGGTGTTGCCGATTTCGAGGATCGGGCCGGGCACGGATTGCCCCTCGGCGCAAACCAGCTTGAGCGCACCGGCGCTCTCCACCACCGACAGCAGCGTCACCGGCCCATGCTTGACCGACATCTCGACGCTGACGCCGGAGCCGACCTTTCCATGGTAGACTTGCAGCGGGCGTATCTTCGTCCTGCCCTCGGCGATCCGCGTATGCCCGGGACCATCGTGCCCCATCAGCACGATATCGGCGTCGAAATCCATTGCATAGTATTCTGTGAAGGATCCGCCGGCGCCGAAGCTGTCCATGATCTTCATCGCCTGGGCGTTCTTGATCTCGTACTCGCCGGCAACGGGAATTCCGTCGGCGGTCAGCATGGAGCAGCCGACAATGATCGAGGTGATGACGTCCTCATACTCATGGCCGGGCACGGATTCGTAGTAGTAGGCAAGCGATCCGAGACGCTTGCTGTCGACGAGCTTGCGAAGAGCGACAGCCGTTTTCGCCGCGCGGGCAAGTTCGGTGGAGTTGCAGTCGGACTGTACGTCGAAATCAGATCGGATCCTTTCAAGGCTCGCAGCGATCTCGGCTTCCGTCACCTCGCGTCTCAACCTCGCAAGTTCATCGATCTCAAGCACTTCGATATGCGTCCCGAATGCGGTGCTTTGAGCTGTAAGGTCCGAATAGATGTCCAGCATGCCATTGTAGTAACGCCCCATCACGCCGAGGCGATTGTGCGCCATGACGTGGGCGACGCGGGCCGCCTCGATCCAGTCCTCGATCTCCTCGTCGACGATTGGATCGCCGCTCAGGACGCCGGTGACTTGATGAAACTCGATCCCCGCGCGCGTGAAGACATTTGCAATCTCAGGCACAGGGCAGGCTGCGCAGTGGGCAAGCCATTCCCCGGTCATGACGGTTCGGTCGCCGAGCGCATTGAAGGTGGAATAGTCGATCGCCGAGGTCGGCTGCAGGTTGAGGATGATCACCGGCACCTTGGCCCGCCGGACGACGGGGAGGACCGTCGACGACAAGGCGTAGGTGGTAATATAAAGAAAGATGATGTCGACGTCGGCTTCCCGGAAGGCGTGACCTGCGTCCAGCGCCTTTTCCGGCGTGTCGATGAGGCCGAGATTGACAACTTCAACGCCGGGGCGCGCCAACTTGTCGGCGACGACCTCCACGTAACCGCGCAGACGTTTTTCCAGGCCATCGAACTGCGGCCAGTAGGCCTCCAAGCCGATCCCGAACAGGCCGGCCTTCAAAGGGCGTTCAATCATCTCAATTCTCCAGAATATAATGCGGATCAGCCCTGCAGTCGGACTCGAAGCTGGTCGAGGCCCACCGCCAGGAGCAGGACGACCCCGCGCGTCACGTCCTGCCAAAAGCTCGAGACGTTCATCAAGGTGAGGCCGTTGTTCAACGTTCCCAGGATGAGGACGGCAATCAGCGTTCCCCAGACGCTGCCCCTCCCTCCAAACAGGCTTGTTCCTCCGAGGATGATCGCTGCGATGATCGTCAGAAGATGCTGGCGTGCGGCGTTGGGCGCGGCTGCGCCGAGCATGGCGGCAAGCACGATGCCTGCTGCGGCTCCCGAGATGCCGGAGACCACGTAGAGGATCATTTGCGTGCGCTCGACGGGAACGCCGAGCAAACTGCTGGCCTCCGGATTGCCTCCGGACGCGTAGACGAACCTGCCGAACGGCGTCTTGGAAAGTACCAGCCACAACACCAGGAACACGACCAGCATCAGGATCACGGGAAACGGAACGGACAGTAGGCGGCCCGACCCCAGCCAGTTGAAGGCCGGCACGAAAAGCGGTTTGCTCAAGCCACCTGTCATCACCATGGACAGACCGGAAAAAATGCTCATCGTTCCCAGGGTAACGATCAGCGGATTGAGGCGAAGCCGGGTGACGATCACGCCGTTGAGCACCCCAACGCTGCCACCTATGACCAGGGCCACGATGCAACCGAGCCAGATATTGATGCCGCTTGCATGCGCAAGGGCGACGATCACACCGGCAAGCCCGGCCACCGCGGCGACGGACAGATCGAGCCCTCCGCCGATGATCAGCGGTGTACCGGCCGCCGCCATCAGGCCGATGAAGGCCATGTTCGTACCGATGTTGGCGAGATTGCTGATTGTGAGAAAGAATGGAGACAGCAGCGCGAATGCTATGAGAAGCACGACGTAGAAGCCGAGCAGGAGCACGATTCCGGCCGTCGGCCTCGCCAGCATATCGGCTGCAGGACGACGTCGGGCTGCCGGGGCCGGCGCATGCGCCGCGACTAAATTCGACTTGCTCATAGCTTCTCCCCGTTCATAACGTCCGCCAAGGGACGCGCTTCTGCTGCTTGCATCAATTCGGCCGCGGTCGCCTCTGATCCGAGCTCTGCGACGACGCGTCCGCCCTCCAGTACGATCATGCGGTCGGCGAGGCCTGCAATCTCCTCGGCGTCCGAGGAGACGAGCAGGATACCCAGCCCGTCCAGGGCAAGGCGGCGGATCTCTTCGTAGATTTCCCGCCGGGCGCCGAGGTCGACGCCGCGCGTAGGCTCCTCGAGAACAAGGAGCCTGGGTTTCCCGAGCAGCCACCGTGCAAGGCAGACCTTTTGCTGGTTGCCGCCGGATAGCAGCCGCACCTCCTGCTCAGGCCCGGTGGTCTTCACGCGCAACGCCTTGATCCAATGCGCCGATATCGCTCGCTCGCGCTTCTGATCGATGACTCCCGATCGGGTAAAGAGACTGAGATAGGGAAGCGTCGTATTGGCGCGGACCGACAGGTTTCCGATCAGGCCCTGCTGCTTGCGTTCCGCCGCCACGAAGGCCATCCCGCTGCGAATGCTCGCCTTCGGGGTCGACAGTTCTGCCGCAGCACCGTTCATTTCCAGCGAACGAACCTTCGCGGCGGGTTCGGCGCCGTAAACCGCGCGGCCCAGCTTCTCGATCCCGGAGCCGATTAGACCGAACACCCCCAGCACCTCCCCGCGGCCGATGGTGAACGAGACATCGTCCAGCCAGCCAGGTTGCGACAATCCCTTGACGGCAAGCACGACCTCGTCCGACGGGGATGCGGATTTCTCGGGGAAGAGATCTCCGAGATCGCTTCCGAGCATTGCCCGGAGAACCTCCTGATGACTGGTCGCGGAGGTCTGGAACTCTCCCTTGACCTCGCCGTCACGCAGCACAACGATGCGGTCGGACAGGCGAAAGACTTCGTCGAGATAATGAGAGATGTAGACGATCGTGACGCCATCGGCACGAAGCGAGGCGATGACGCCGAATAGCGTTTCGGCATCCGCTTCCCCAAGCGCCGCAGTCGGCTCGTCCATGATCAGAATGCGCGCTTGCCCGGCCAACGCCCTGGCGATTTCGACGAGCCGCTGTTCGGGGAGGGACAGCAACCCCATTCTCCGTTCCGCGGAAATATGCTCGACCTTCAACCGGGTCAAAAGCTCTCTGGCCTGTCGAAGCATCTCCCCCCGGTTCACGAACGTCACACCCGCGATCTTGCGCGTCGGCATGGAACCGAGCGCGATGTTTTCGGCGACCGACAGGTCCGGATGAACCGAGATCTCCTGCGGCATCAGACGCACACCCGAAGCGATCGCGTCTCGGGCGGAGATGATGTCGACTGCCTCACCGTCGATTTCGATCTTGCCGTCGTCACACGCATAGACGCCGGACAGGATCTTCATGAGCGTGGACTTGCCGGCGCCGTTCGCCCCGAGAAGCGCCACGACCTCGCCGGGATAGGCCGAGAAAGCCACGTTCTTCAGAACCTGGCTGCTGGAAAAGGATTTTGTGACGTTCGTCAGCTGGAGCCGCGGTACGCGGCTCCCGTTGCTTGCAGCGCTTGGCATCGAAGCCTCCGACAATCGAGGATCATTGCTGGGGAAGAATTGCCTCGTAGCCCTTCAACCAGTCCTGCTTTTTCAGATCGGAGAGATAGGTGGCGAATTGAGCCTCCGGGAAGGTGTAGCCGTCCGCCTCGCCCGCGCATTCAAACTCCTTGTAGAATTTGCAGATATTGGACTTCGTTACCATCTGATGGGTGACGAAGGTGGCCTCTGGAACCTCTTTGCCGGCAAGAGACGAAAGCGCGATCGGAATGAGGTAGTTTCCGTAGCTGCCCGGAAACGACCCCGTCGCCGCGACGAGTTTAGGATCGGTGGCGAGCGCTTCGGCCTCGTCGGCGCCATTGCCGACCGCGATCGCCTGATCGACGCGCCCGGCTGCTCTCACCGCCTGCAACATGCCCATGGTCGCCTGATCGTTGATCGCGATGATCATGATCGGAGCGCCCGGCGGGATACGCCCGAGCACGTTGTTCATCTGCGTGTAGGATTCCTGCAACGTGTTTTTCGTGTCGATCTCGATGATGTGGTCGGCCGGGAAGTCCTTTGTCAGGGACAGGAAGCCGGCGCGCTGCCCATCGGTGCGCATACGCGGGATGACGCCGGATTGGGGCAGTGCACCGATCACGAGATAGCCATTGTTGACATCTGCGCCAAACTGTTTCGCCGCGGCGGTTGCGAGATAGGAGCCACCCATGAAGCCCGACTTCGGATTGTTGACGCCGAAGAAACTTGCGCCCGGCATTGGAATATCGATCGCGGTCACCTTGGTGCCGTCGGCCTTGAAGACGTCCATCACCGTCTGCCCAAAGTTTGCATCCGTCTGGAACTCGATGACGTAGTCTACCTTGCGCTCGGCGAAGGACTTGGCGTTGGCGAGCGCCGTCGGGCCGTCGAGCCTGTTGTCGGCGATGACGAGATCGATGCCGGCTGCGTCCGCGTTCGCTTGAATACCCTTTTCGACCAACACGCCGAAGGCGATGTCGCGCTGCAGGTTTGCAAAGCCGATACTGTATTTCGTGCCGTTCTTCGGCGGCGTCACTTTCGAGGCATCGGCGACCATCGCCTTGAGGGCGTCGGCCGACAGCATGCTGCCATCGAACTTGGCCGGGTCGAAGCCGTGGAAATCGTCGGCATAAACACTGGTTGCCGCCAGGCAAGCGGCTACGACCAGAAATCTGGTTGGGATTTTCATGTTTTCCTCCTCCGGCTGCTGCCCTCCCCGGCAGCAGTGATCTTCATCGCTTCAGCACCCTCCAACGTGTCTTGGTTTCGCGCTGAGATCTGGACCCTACCACCGGCCGATTGCCTTGACACGGAGCCAAAAACCGCAAAAGTGATCATTTGCATACAAATAATGATCTTAGTGGGCTGAACATCGTGACGCAGAATTACTTTGTCTACATGCCGGAAAACAGGGTATCTGCAGCATGGGGATGCACGGCAATATCCATCGGCTATACGGAAATTGCGCCGCACTCAAACTATCCCCCGAGCCGCCATCCCGACGACCATCATTTCAGCTGGTCGCGAGGCCGCATCCTCCAGGCATACCAAATCGTTCTGATCAGTTCCGGGCGCGGCAAGCTCGAATTCGGCAGTGGCCGGCGACAAGTGACCATCAACGCCGGAACGATCTTTCTGCTATTTCCAGGCGTCTGGCATAGGTTTGCGCCCGATGTTCAAAGCGGCTGGACGGAGCATTGGATCGAATGCCGAGGAAACGCCTTCGATTTCGCTCTGGATTCCGGGCTGGTCTCGACAGAGAGACCGAACTACTCGGCCAGCCCGGAGGCGATCGGCACCTTTGCCACGATCCACGGGCTTGCTCAGCAGGACCCGCTTGCCAACCAACTGGTCGTTTCCACCCTCGGACTACAGTTGCTGGCCCTGCTTTGTAAGCCCGACGACATGGCCGCGGATGCCAGCGCCCGGCTGATAGACAGAGCGCGGATGATCCTCATGGAGAGATATGGCTCAAACCAGCCGGTCCAGGACGTCGCCGCGGAACTCGGCGTCAGCTACCCCTATTTCCGAAAGCTCTTTCGCCAGCAGACAGGCATGTCGGCAAAGACCTACCAGATGACGGTGCGTATCAAGCGCGCGCGTGATTTCCTTGTTAACACCGACAAGTCGGTGAAGGAGATCGCGGGATTATTGGGCTTTCACTCAGCTTTTCACTTTTCAAGCCAGTTCAAGGAAATTGTCGGTCTTGCACCGAGCGAATTCCGTTCCCGTTCGAGAGGTTGAAGTCGAGCGAGAAGTAGGACCTCCCCAATGCGAATTTTCACGGCCTCTTCCGGAGAGGAATGCACAGTTAGAGCAACCCTTTGCTTGGAGGACCCGTCACGCGGGGATTCCGGCTGCGGTTGAAAGGAATCGAACCGGGGTTGCGGTAGCGACAATCAGCAAACTGGCCAATTCACTGAAAATTCCGCCTCCGACGTCCTTTCGGAGCAAACAGGGCTCGCGGGAGAGCCATCTGACAGAATGAGGCGAGAAGCTTCTTCGTGTTGTGCCGGAACCAGTTCCGCACCTGATCGCTGTGATGGCGCCAGGCCACCAGATGGGTATTGTATTGGTCCGCCGCGCGACCCATTACCGATGCCTTCAGGCCGGTCTTGGCTGCCGCGATCATCCCGCTAGCAATCGCCAGGAGGCGGATTTCGTGATTGTGATGCCAGCGGCAATCGTCGTCGGTGAGTGTGCGAACTTGGTGGCATACAAGATGTAGGTCTTCGAGCTTGACAAGCTCTTCGTTGGTTTTGACGCCGCCGCACCATCAGAGGCCGTGATTATCGACGGCAGCTGCCTAGACAGTGATTGATGTTCGCAAAAGAATAGCGCCTAATAGTTTTACGCAGGGCAGTGAAGGATTTTCACAGCTGGGTCTAGACCCGGCGATCCGATTTCGCGAGGACAAGAATGAGTGAATGGCCGATGCAGAGTGACGGATTTTCACAGACCTCTGCTGCCTGAACGCGGTCAACCGGCTGGCTACGCAGCGATCATGTCACGCTATGACCTAATCTTACCGTCGCCCATCCGGGCGGCCGATATCTCTGACCGACATCACCCGATTTCAATAACCGAGGCATGGCCAATGCTGACGCCGCGGTATCGTCCGGAGCCTGCGCTTGGCGCTCATCTGGAATTTGCCTTCCGATACGAAGGCGTTGATCTCCAGGCGTTGTCAGCCCTATTTGAGACCATTGGCGGAGATCGAGGCTATCATTCGGGCAACGCCATCGTTGCTTTCACGCGCCGCCTTTAGTGCCCCCTCACCGCGTCAATGTCTGTTTGATACCGGCAATCCCGCGGCGCAGGAAAGGATCAGTGTGGATGTAGAAGAACTGAACGCCCTTCTGAAACCAGTGAGGCAGTTCATCGGCGGTCGCCAGCGTGCCCGCAATTTTGCCGGCTGCGCGGATCTTGTCGACGGCGACGGCGACCTTGTCGATCACCGCTGCCGGACGCGGTTCGCCGAAGGGCGGCGCCGGCGGATAGCCCATATTCTGCGAAAGATCGCCGGGTCCGATGAAAAAGACATCGATACCGTCGACCTTCAGCATCTCCTCGAGATTGTCGATGGCATCCACCGTCTCGATCATCGCCACCACCAGGCGCTTGTCGAAGTCGGACGGAAGAGCGTAACGCACCGCTTCGACGATGGCGCGCGCCTGCTCTGCCGTGCCCACCATCGGAACCATGATCCCGTCGGCGCCGGCATTCAGGTAGCGGATGATGATCGGGCGCTCGTGCGAGTGCGGCCGGATGATCGCCGCGCCGCCGACCGAGCGGACGATCTGCGCGGTCATGCGCACATCTTCAAAGCTCCAGCTTCCGTGTTCGCAGTCGACGAAGACGGAATCGGCGCCGAGCTCCACCAGTCGGCCAGCAAGGCCCGACGATACGTGGTGCGGCGTATACATGGTGACCGCCTCGCCGGCCAACAGCCGCGCGCGCAACTTCGCTCCGTTCATCATGTCCTCCCAATTCTACTTTTCCGGCAGATCCGGCGTATCGGCGGGCGCGCCGACCCAACGGGCAATTTCGATATCCGCAGACGTGTCCCGCATGAATGTCGGGCAGATGTGAAGTTCCGGAATCACAGCGCTCTTGTTCAGGCTGGCGCACAGCGCGATCGCGCGAGCGACGTCGTGAGGATCCATCATGACGGCACGTTCCTCCTGCAAAGGCGGCCGCGCGCGATTGTCCATGATCGGCGTATTCGTCTCGCCGGGGAGGATCGTCGTGGCGCGGATACCCTGATTGCGATAGGTGTTGTGCAGGAAGGTCATGAAGTTCTTCACGCCGGCCTTGGCCGCACCGTAGGCCGCGCCGCCCAGCAGGTTGGGATTGATCACGGCAAGCGACGAAACTGTGATGATCGTCCCCTCGCCGTTCGCGATCATATCGGGAAGGACTGCCTGGGTCAGGTTGAAGACGGCCGTCAGGTTGACGTTGATGGTCGAATTCCACTCGGCCTCGCTCAAGAAACGCGCATTCAGCACTTTGCTTGCGCTGCCGGCATTGTTCACCAGGATGTCGACGGGTCCGACGCTATCCTTGATCTGCTTCACGACCGCAAAGACCTCTTCGCGCGTCTCGATATCGAGTACCTGCGCAACGGCCTTGCCACCAGCCTGTTCTACCAAGGCCGCCACATCGCGTAGCGGTTCGATCCGCCGCCCGGTCAGCACGACGGTGGCGCCGTCCTTTGCCAGCAGCAGGGCGGTCTCGCGACCGATCCCGGAGCCGGCTCCCGTCACGAGAGCGATTTTTCCTTGCAGACGTCCCATGGCTTTCCCCTATTCTGCCGCAGCAGCGATCGGGCCAGAATAGCCGTAAATGTCTCTCGCAGCCTTCGCGGTGATCAGCTTCTCGGAAAGATCCTGTGCGATGAGGTCCCGTGAACGATCGCTCGCATGCCCCCAGCCGCCGCCGCCGGGGGTCTCTACCTCCAGACGCTCTCCCGTCTTCAAGACCACCTTGCCTTTCGGGAATTGAGGCTTGCCTTCCTTCATGACCTTTCCGGCCGATCCGCTCTGCCCCTCGACGACGCCGAAGCAGGGATGGCGGACACGCTCGGAGGCGAGGTAGATGTTCATCGGGTTCTTGCCGAGGTTCCGCAGCACGACACGCTGGCCGAGACCGCCGCGATGTTTGCCTGCTCCGCCGGAGTCGGCGATCAGTTCCTTTCGCTCCGTCAGGACGGGAACCGCAACCTCGAACATCTCGATGGCCGTTACCTTGCAGTTCGAGGGGAAGCTCAGCGTGTCCAGACCGTCGAATTCGGCTCGGGCGCCCTGTCCGCCATGGAAATTCTGGACGGATCCATATTGCGAACCGTCATTGCGCTGACCGACGCAATTGGCGGCCCAGATCGGGGCGCCGCCGCTGTCGCCCATAACCTTCTCGGGCACGACGCCTTCAAGCGCCTTGAAGATCAGCGAAGGGATGACGTGCCCGATCAGGTTTCGCGAGTTGCCTGCCGTCCATGCCTGCGGATTGAGGATGCAGCCGAGCGGCGCCTCATCGGTGATCGGAATGATGCAGCCCTCGTTGTTCGGAGTTTCGGGGTCGAGCAGGCACTTCAGGGCATAGACCGAATGGGCGTAGCGGTAGTTCGTCCGGCAGTTGATCGAGTGCAGAACCTGATCGGACGTGCCGGTATAGTCGACGTGAACAGAGTCGTCCCGGATGATGACCGAAGCCTTCAGCGTCACGTCGACGTCGTAACCGTCGAGCAGAACCTCGGCGGCGTAGCTGCCGTTCGGCCATTCCCGGATTGCCTTGCGCGTCTGCGCTTCGGAGCGGGAATGGATGGCGGCGGCCAGGCCCTCGACGTCGTCGAGACCATACTCGTCGAGGAATTTGACGAGTTCGCGGCCCATGACGTTGTTGGCGGCGATCATCGATTCCAGATCGCCCCGCACCTCTGTGGGAAGGCGGACCGAGGCTTCGATGATGTCGAAAACATCCTGGTTCGGAACGCCGGCCTTCAGCAGCTTGACGATCGGGAAGCGGATGCCCTCTTCGTAGATGTCGCTCGCTTCGGAATGCAGAGGCGCACCGCCGATATCGGGAAGATGGGCGATGGAGCCGGCATAGGCGACGACCTTGCCGTTCTTGAAGATCGGCGTGATCATCGTGACGTCGGGAAGATGACCGGTGCCGATCTCCGGGTCGTTGGTGGCCAGAACATCGCCCTCTTCGAGCCTGTCCGCCGGGAATTTGGGTAGAAAGTAGTTCTGGGCGGCGGCAGGGAGCGAGGTAATGAAAACCGGGATCGACCAGGTGCATTGCGCCAGCGCCCGTCCCCTGCTGTCCAGCAGGACGGTGACGTAGTCGTGGTTCTCGCGCACGATCGGCGAGAACGCCGTCTTGCCGAGAACGTTGTCGGCCTGGTCGGCGATGAAGATCAGGCGGTTCCACATGACCTGAAGGTTGATCGGGTCGTTGAAATCGGTGGCGGGTTTCGACATCTGAGTCCCCCTTAGAGCAATTCCAGGCAAAGCGCGAAGCGCTTTTGCCGGGTGTTGCGTAAAAACAAAAGGATAGAGCGGTTCGGCGCTTCCGTTAAAAGCTGAACCGCTCTAGCGAATGTTGATCACGAGATTGCCATGGGCATCGACGTGGAAGATGCCGCTCGGGCCGACGACCGCGGTCGATTCACGCTGCTCGACGATTGCCGGCCCCTTGATCTCTTCGCCGACCGGCAGCTTGTAGTGGTCGTAGACCGCAGTCTCGGCGAAGGCGCCGATCTCCTGGAAATAGACCTGACGGCTGCCCTTCCTCGCGTCGGCAATGACGGTTTCGTGCGGGCGCGTCACCTGATCCTTTTCGCCGCTGGCGCGCAGGCGCCAGGTGATGACCTCCAGCGGCGCTGCAACCGTACGGCCGAACAGCTCGCGGTACAGCTTGAAGAAGTTGCCGCGAAGCTCGCCAAGGAATTCCTCCTTCGGCAGGGCCCGGTCGGGCAGAACCACGGTGATTTCATGGCCCTGGCCGACATGGCGCATATCGACGGTATAGCGGTTGCTGATCGTATCCTTCGGGACGCCCGCCGCCGACACGACCTCGGCGCCCTGGGACGAAAGCTCGTCCAGCAGACGGTTCATCGCCTGGACGTTCCAGGCGTCGAGCGCCATCGGATGGCTTGCGGACAGATCGACCGCTACGGGAGCGATCAGCAGGCCGATTGCCGAGCTTACACCTGCACCGGTTGGGCAGATGATACGGGAAATGCCGAGCTTGCGGGCGATGCCATAGGCGTGGACCGGGCCGGCGCCGCCGAACGCGACCATCGGCAGCGAGCGGGGATCGATGCCGAGATCGGTTGCATGCATGGCGGCGGCCTTGCTCATGGACTCGTTGACGAGGTCATGGATGCCCCATGCGCAGCGTTCGACCGAGACCTCGAGCGAGGCGGCAAGTTTGGCCATCGCCGCGTGAGCGGCCTCTCTGGAAACCTTGAACGACCCGCCGACGAAAGATTCGGTGCCCATGTAGCCGAGCAGAATGTCAGCATCCGTGACGGTCGGCTGGGTGCCGCCGCGCTGATAGGCGGCCGGTCCGGGCATCGCACCTGCCGAATGCGGACCGACGTCGAGCAGGCCGAGCGAGTTCCGGGCTGCGATCGAGCCGCCGCCCGCGCCGATCTCGATCATCTGAATCGACTGGATTTTCAGCGGAAAGCCGGATCCCTTGCGGAAGCGCTGATAGTGGGCGACTTCGAGGTCGGTGCCGACATTCGGTTCACCATTCGGGATCAGGCAAAGCTTGGCGGTCGTGCCGCCCATGTCGAAGGACAGGACGCTCGCCTCCCCTGCCGTGCGACCAAACTCGGCCGCAGCCACCGCGCCGGCCGCCGGGCCTGACTCGATCAGGCGCACCGGCAGTTCCGCGGCACGCCGGCTCGGCACTAGACCGCCCGACGACGTCATCCAGAGGACCTGGCGATCGATGCCCTTCGCGGCGAATTCGCGCTGGAGATGAGCGACATGGCCGGCCATCTGCGGCCGGGTATAGGCGTTGACAACAGTTGTAGAGGCGCGGTCGAACTCGCGCATTTCAGGGCAGACTTCGGACGAGAGCGAGACGAAGATGTCGGGGTCTTCTTCACGCAGCAGCGCAGCGACACGCTGTTCGTGCTGCGGATATTTGTAGGCATGGAGAAGGCAGACGGCTACGGAGCGGATGCCCTTTTCCTTCAGGCGGCCGGCGATCTCGCGCACCGTTTCTTCCTTGAGCTCGGTCATGACGGAGCCGTCGGCGGCGATCCGTTCTTTCGCACCGAAGCTGTTTGCACGGGTCACCAGCGGATCGGGATATTTGATGTTCAGGTCGTAGAGGTCGTAGCGGCCTTCGTTGCGGATGCGCAGCATGTCCTGGAAGCCGTCGGTGGTGACGAAGCCAGTCTCGACACCCTTGCGCTCGAGCACGGCATTGGTGACGACGGTGGTGGCGCCCAGTACCTGCAGCTTGTCGATGGCGATGCTGCCGGCGAATTTCTCCAGCAATTCGGACACGCCCTGCACAACCGCTTCCGCCGGGTTCTTCGGCGTGCTGAGCACCTTGTGGAGATGGAGGTCGCCCTTGTCGTCCAGAAGCGCGAAATCGGTAAAGGTACCGCCCGTGTCGAAAGCCAGTTTTGCCATGTTGTCCTCGAAGCGTTCGGCGCGGGAGGCGCCGCTTTGCGGATCCGATGCCCGGACCAGTATCTGCCTGGAGGTTAGGGGAATGCCGGGCGCGTTGGCTAACACAACTACAGTCTGCCGCTATAGGGTTTGCTTATGGCGGAAGGGAGACACGACGTCGGGCTGCCGCAAGGCGGCAGGACAGCCGGCGTCATGAAAGAAAATCCGCGCCCGCGTGCCCGTTGGTCGTTAGGCCGGCTTGATTCCCGGATGATGGCTGCTCATCAGTTTCGCGACGACGTCGAGGAGAACCGAGCGCGCCGCAATGGCGGGCTCCGACAAGGGAAGGTGATCGGCGACGCAGAGCGACACGGTCGCGTCGATCACCGGCTTGGTCAGCGCCCTCACCTGTGCGCCGGAAAAGCTCGCCGTCTCCGTCACCACCGAGGCCGGGAGAATGGTCGATCCCAGCCCTTCCAGCACCGCGGCACTGAGGGCCGGAACGGACTCGATTTCCGAGACGACGTCAGGGGTTGCCCTGGCCCGCGCCAGGGCATCGTCGATCAGCCGGCGGAGCAGATGCGCCTTGCTGGGAAGCAGCAGCGGGATGTCCTGGAGGGCGGCAAGCGGAAGCGGTGCGCTGCCATCGCCGGGAAGCTCGATGCCCGGCGGCGAGACCAGGAACATTTCCTCGCGGAACAATGGCTGCAGGGTGACGCCCTTGATGGGGGTGGCTGCATAGATCAGCGCCATGTCCATCTTGCCGGTCATGATCAGCTCGCTCAGGATCTGGCCGAAACTGTCATTGATGTGGACGACGATATGGGGATGCCTCGCTTTCATCTCCTTCAGGATCGGCAGCGACAAGGCGCTTGACGAGGAATAGGTGGCGAGCCCGATCGAGACCCGGCCCGCCACCGATTTGGCGGCCTGATCGATGTCGACCTGCGTCTGCTCGATCTGCTTCAGCATCAATTGCGCGTGCCGGTAGAGGATAAGCCCCGCCTCCGTCGGCGTAATGCCGACATTGCTGCGGATCAGAAGCTTATGCTTGAAGTGCGCCTCGAGAGCAGCGATCTGTTGCGACAACGCCGGCTGTGCCGTCCTCAGAATGCTTGCCGCTCGCGATACGCTGCCGGTATCGACGATCTTGACGAAGCTCCTCAGTTTTCGGAAATCGACGCTCATGGCCACCGGCTTGTTGTTTCATGCAAAACGTAAAGCCTGCGGCCGGAGGGACGCAAGTCCCACCGGCCTTTCGCGGTTAACGCAGCGCGGCAACCGCCCGTTCGATGCGGTCGCATGCCTGCGTGATCGTCTCCATCGACGTCGCGATCGAGAGGCGGAAATGCGGCGATACGCCGTAAGCTGCCCCCTGCAGCGCCGCGACCCCGACGCCATCGAGCAGGTAGAGCACAAAATCGAGATCCGTCTCGATCGTCTTGCCGTCAGGCGTCTTCCTGCCGATGACGCCGGCACAGTTCGGAAACAGATAGAAAGCCCCATCCGGCACGAGGCAGGAAAGACCAGACACGGCATTGAGCCGTGCGCATGCGTAGTCCCGCCGCTCCTTGTAGACCTTCACGCTTTCGGCGACGAATGACTGGTCCGAAGACAGCGCATAGGCGGCGGCGGCCTGACTGACCGATGACGGGCAGGATGACATCTGCGACTGCAGTTTGTTGATGGCTGCGATCAGCCCGGCCGGTCCCGCCGCGTAGCCGATCCGCCACCCGGTCATGGCATAGGACTTGGAAACGCCGTTGGTCAGCAGGATACGCTCCTTCAGTTGCGGGACGGCGGCGGCGAGCGTCGTCATCGGCTCATCCTTGAACCATACCTGGTCGTAAATATCGTCGGAGAGCACGGAGACGTGGGGATGGCGCAGCAGCACCTCACCGAGCGCTTCCAGTTCGCGCCTGTCATAGGCGGCACCGGTCGGATTGGACGGGGCGTTGAGCACCAACCACAGGGTCTTCGGCGTGATCGCCCTTTCCAAAGCCTCCGGCGTCAGCTTGAAGCCCATTTCCTGCGGGCATTCGACAATGACCGGCTTGCCATCGTTGGCGATCACCATATCGGGATAGGAAACCCAGTAGGGGGCCGGAATGATCACCTCGGCATCGTTCTCGACGCTGGCCATCAGCGCGAGAAAGAGTATCTGCTTGGCGCCGCCGCCTACGCAGATTTCGTTGTCGGCGTAGCTGAGCCCAAGCCGCCGCTTGATATCGCCGATGATTGCCTTGCGCAGGGCAGGCGTGCCGTTGACGGCGGTATATTTCGTTTCGCCTCTGTCGATGGCGGCGTGCGCTGCGGCCTTGATATTCTCCGGCGTGTCGAAGTCCGGTTCGCCGACCGTCAGATCGACGATGTCGCGACCCGCCGCCTTCAGTTCGCGCGCCCGGGCGGCCGCTGCCGTGCTTGGCGAAACCTTGATTCTGGACACGCGTGATGCGGGCACAAAGGTGCTCATTGGGATTTCCTCGTTCTATTCTTTGAGAGGCGAGATCGCCTTCAGTGGACGGCTTCAGTTTCGCCGCGCATCTTGCCGGTCAGGAAAAGTTCGCCGAGTTCGTCATGGGTGATGTCTTTCGGCAGCCCATCCCAGATGACCTTGCCAAGTCTCAGGATGACCGCGCGTTGCGCCACTTCCATGGCTTTCTTGGTGTTCTGCTCGACGAGCAGGATCGTCATGCCGTCTGCGTGAAGCCGAAGAAGCTCGTTGAAGACGATGCCGATCGCGGCCGGCGACAGCCCGACGGACGGTTCGTCGACCAGCAGCACCTTCGGCCGCTGCAGCACCGCCATCGCCACTTCAAGCAATTGCTGCTCGCCGCCGGACATGTTTCCGGCCAGCGTCGCGCGGCGCGTCTTGAGGATAGGAAACAGGTCGTAGACATAATCGCGGTCGGCCTTCACCTTGGCGTCGCGGAGGGTATAGGCCGCCATCTGAAGGTTCTCGTCGACGGTCATGACGGGGAAGTTGCAGCGCCCCTGAGGCACGAAGGAAATCCCCTCGCCCAGAATGGCTCTCGACTTGCAGCCGGCAATGTTCTTGCCACGCCAATCGATATTGCCCTGCTTGATCGTCGTCATGCCGTAGAGCGTCTTGAGAAGAGTGGACTTTCCCGCTCCATTCGGCCCCATCAGCGCCACGAACTGCCCGGCGGGCACGTCAAGATCGACGCCGTTGAGGATATCCAGATTGCCGTAACCTGCACGGAGGTCACGGATCAAAAGGTTCGAGTTAGCCGCCAAGATAGGCCTCCCTGACGCGCTGGTCCTGAATGATGTCGCCGGGCAAGCCTTCGACGAGCTTGGCTCCCTGATCGAGCACGATGACGCGCTGGCAGATGCTCGTGACGACATCGATGTTGTGTTCGATCACCAGAAAGCTCACGCCGAGCGACTTGTTCGCATAGAGGATGGTGTCGACGACGCGCTCGATGATCTTCGGATTGATGCCGGCCATCGGCTCATCCAGCAGGATGAGCTTCGGTTCGGGCATCAGCATGGATGCGAACTGGATGAGCTTTTGCTGTCCACCCGACAGATTGCCTGCCGGCTGGTGGCGGACATCCCAAAGACCCGCCATTTTGATGAGCTCGCGGGCTCTCTCCCTGAGGCTGCCGATACGCTGGCGCGACATTCCTCCAAGCCCGAAGGTCGATGCGATGGAGGGGAAGGTGAACATCTGTCCGGCAATGACCAGGTTCTCCTCGACATCAAGCGACCGGAAGGTGACGGTCTTCTGGAAAGACCGCAGCATGCGTCCTTCCCGGGCGATGCGGTTCAAGGACCAACCGGTTATGTCCTGTCCGTCGAGCACGACCTGGCCGGCATCCGGCCGCGCAAGGCCGGTGCTGCAATCGAAGAAGGTCGATTTGCCCGAGCCGTTCGGTCCGATCAGGCCGGCGATCTCACCCCGGTCGATATGAATGCTGACATCGTTGACGGCCTTAACCGCGCCGTAGGACTTGCTGAGATTCCTGATCTCGAGAAGCGGAAGATGACGGGTCATTTCGCGCCTCCGATCGCATTCCAGAAGCGATTGATTAGTGGCGCAAATCCATTTTTGAACCAGAAGACGAGCACAAGAAGGCTGAAGCCATAGGCGATCATGCGCAATTCGGGCGTGATGCGCAGCGCTTCCGTCAGCCCCACGAAAAGCAGGCTTCCGAACACGGTGCCGGAAATCATGCCCGCCCCGCCGCCCAGCACGATGATCAGCATCGTGGTCGAATAATACATCTGGAAGGTCAGCGGGCTGACGACCGTCAGATAATAGGCATAAAGGCAGCCGCCGATCCCGGCAAACACCGCGCTGATCATGAAGACGATCAGCTTGTAGTGCCAGGTGGGAATGCCGAGAGACTCGGCAAGTGTCTCGTTCTCGCGGATCGCCACCATGTTGCGCCCGGCGGGTGAGCGGACGATCGCCCAGGCCGCCAAGGTGGCAAGGGTTCCGACGATAAGGGCAAGATAATAGAAGTTCGTCGTGCCGGACACCGTGAAGGAAAGCGGACCCAACTCGACATATGGCTTTGGAATGCCCGACAGACCCATATCGCCGCGGGTGAGCGAGATCCAGTTCTTGGCGATGGCCTGGCCGATGATCACGAAACCGAGCGTGCACATCACGAAGGACGTCGAGCGAAGGCGCAAGGCGGGAATGCCGAGCGGGAGGGCAAGGGCGCCGGAAACGGCGCCGGCAGCGATGAGGTTGACGTAGAACGGCGTTCCGTAAGTGACGGCGAGAAGGCCCGCCGTATAGGCGCCGATGCCGAAGAACGCAGCCTGGGCCAAGGAGAGAAGGCCGGTGTAGCCCACAAGCAGATTGAGCCCATGCGCCGGAAGCATGAAAATCAGGGCGATGATCAGGGAATGGGTGATGTAGCGGCTGCCGATGAACGGCGCGGCAAGCGCCAGGGCGATGAGGACGGCGGCGAGCGGTATGCGAAGGTCGCGCCTGCGTGCCTGTTGGGCGGTTTCCGTGAGAGACATGTCGGGTCCTCGGCGTTCGAGAAAGGTCGGCGGGCGCCGTGGCTAGAAGCGCGCCTGCGTCGAAAAGAGGCCGTGCGGTCGCCACATCAGCATCAAGATCAGCGTGGCGAAGCCGACGGTGTCGCGAAATTGCAGACCGACATAGGTGGCGACCAGGCTCTCGGCAACGCCGAGGATCATCGCCGCGACGAAAGTGCCGCGCACATTCCCCAAACCGCCCATGATGATGATCGGCAATGTCTTGAAGGTGATCAGCTCGCCCATGCCGCCATAGACGCTGACATTGACCGGCGCCGTCAGGACCCCTGAAAGCGCCGCAAGGCCTGCCCCCAGCATGAAGGTCCGAAGCACCACCTGCGGCACGTCGATACCGACGACGCCGCAGCACTCGACATTCTGGGAAACGGCGCGCATCGCCATTCCCAGGCGGGTGTAGGTGACCATCAGTTCGAGGCCGATGAACACCAGCAGACAGACGACGAGAATGAGAATGCGCTGCTGAGCCAGGCTGAAGCCGACGATGGAAACCGGTTCGATATAGCCTCCGGCGAAGAACTTGTAGCCTCCGCCGAAGACGAGAATGATGGTGTTCTGCAGGATCAGCGCGATGCCGAGGGTGGCGAGTACGCCGGACTCCGCCGGTGCACCGACCATCCGGCGCATGATCAACTGCCCGACCACATAGGCAACGACGATCGTCGCAAGAACCCCCACGACGATCGACGCCTCGTAGGACAGGCCGAGATAGTCGATCGCAAACCACGCCCCGAACGTGCCGAGCATGTAGTATTCGCCGTGAGCAAAGTTGATGGCTCTCAGCACGCCGAAAATCATGGTCATGCCGACGGCGACGATTGCATAAACGGAACCGGTCACGATTCCATTCACAGACTGCTCGAATATGGTCGAGAGCATGGGCGTACCTCCTCCCGGCAGATCAGTTGGCGGGGTATTGAATGTCCGCCGTATATGCACCCTTGATGCTCGGCTTGCCGTTCTCGATCTGCAGCAGGATCATCGGCAGGCGGGCCTGGTTATGGTCGTCGAAAGTGACTTCGCCGACGGGGCTTTTATACTTGATCTTGGAGAGTGCGTCGCGAACCTTCACCTTGTCGGCGCTGCCGGCCTGCTTGATTGCGGCTGCGAGGAGATTGACGGTATCCCAGTGAACGTAGGCGTGGTTGTTCGGCGCCTCGTTGTAGGTGGCCGTGAACTTCTCGACGAAGGCTTTGCTTTCCGGCGAATCAAACTGCGGAAGCCAGGCGGCTGCCTCGACGGCGCCCTCGAGCGCTGACGGGGCAGACTTGATGGTCTTTTCGGTGTTGAACTCGCCATTGCCGATCAGCGTGACCTTACCGGCCAATCCGAGTTCGATCATCTGGCGGGCGATGATGGGTGTCGTATCGGCGAGACCGTACATGATGATGGCCTGGGCGCCGTTGTCGCGGATCTTTGCGAGCACGCTGCGGAAGTCGACTTCGCCTTCCTTGTAGTAGTCTTCGCTGAGGATCTCTCCCTTGAAATCGGGCAGGTACTTCTTCGTGAATGTGATGGCCGAGCGGCCATAGTCGCTGTCGACGGAGAGCACGGCAAACTTGGTGAAGCCACGCTGCTCGGCGGCATATTTGGCGACGATCAGCGCCCGGTTCTCATCCGTCGGATAGTTGCGGTAGGTCCATTTGAAGCCGCCGACACCGGCCTGATAGGTGATCTTCGGGTTCGACGACGCCGCATTCAGGAGAAGCACTTCAGCATCTTCCGCGACGGGTTGGATGGCGAGCGTCACCGAACTGGAAACGTCACCGATGAGGAAGTCGACCCCCTCCTGGTCGATCAGACGACGGGCGGCCGAAACGCCTTCGACCGGTGTGCCCTGGCTGTCGGCATTGAAGAGTTCGATTTTCATCCCATCGACGCCGCCGGCATCGTTGATGTTCTTGACGGCGAGTTCGGCGCCATGCATCGAAAATGCGCCGTAGCGCGCATTCGGGCCGCTCATCGGCGCAACGAGTCCGAGCTTGATCGTGCCGTCCGCTGCCAGCGCGCCAGCCGGCAGGCCGGAAACGGCAACCGCCAGCGAAAGGGCTGCTGTAGAAAGGAAAAGTGCTCTGCGGCTTACGGTAAGTTTCATGTTCCCACTCCATGTTCTCGGGTGCAAACGCTTGGGCGTATGGCCCAGCGTACTCCTGACCGCTTTGCGCGGTTCTTATGGCGTCAGCCCAGCGCTGACACCGTCACAGTAGGTTCAGGAAAGCGTCGCTGGCCAACACAACTCCATTCTGCCGCTATAGCGTTTATTTATAGCGAACCGATCTATTCGGCATTGCCGATTGACCCGTCGATGTTTCACACAGCTGGGTGCGCCTCCCAAGAAACTGCAGTGCAGCAAAAGTCGGCTGCGCCGCACGATAAACATTCGCGCAGGTGCCTCGGATAACTCAGGCTCGACGAACGGCCCAAAAGCCAATAAATACGATTTGACGGTCGACCGTGCTGCAACTGGTACGCAGCTCTCGAAACGTGAGACCCGTCATTCGACGCCTGGCTTGCAGTTGATGGGAATCGAACCTGCGACCGCTTAAATCGCCTTTTGCAATTCCGGCAGTGCGTCGAAGAGATCGGCGACGAGGCCGTAGTCGGCGACCTGGAAGATCGGCGCCTCCTCGTCCTTGTTGATGGCGACGATCACCTTACTGTCCTTCATGCCGGCCAGATGCTGGATCGCCCCGGAAATGCCGGCGGCGATATAGAGATCGGGCGCAACCACCTTGCCGGTCTGGCCGACCTGCCAGTCGTTCGGCGCATAGCCGGCATCGACGGCCGCACGACTTGCACCGACGGCGGCGCCGAGCTTGTCGGCAACCGGCAGGATGACTTCCTTGAACTTCTCGGCAGAACCGAGCGCCCGGCCACCCGAGATGATGATCTTCGCCGAGGTCAGTTCCGGACGTTCAGAG
>NZ_JARWKX010000048.1:0-18551 GCF_047445895.1 Rhizobium sp. BR 249
GGTTTCGTGTCGAAAGCCTCGTCTGCTTCCTGCATCTCGTCGAAACCCGGCATGGATGCCGCAACGCTTTGCTGGAAATTCGAAATGTCAGGCCCGACGGTCACCGCCCGCATGCGGGTGACGATCTTGCGCAGATCGACCGTGTCGGGATCTTCCTCACTATGCTTGTTGTTGGCGCTGGCGGCCTTCGGCAGGAGGCTCTCGTCGACACGGGAGAAGCGCATGCGCATTGGCACGCTGATCGCCTCGCCGAAGGCGATCGCCTCGCCATTGCCGATCGAGGAGATGAAGCTCGTCGTCGAGATCGACGAATTCGGGATGGCCGAGCGGATGATTTCCTGGTCGCGGTCGTTGGCAAGGCGCATGGCAAAGAGCGTCGAGCACTGCGAGAGGATCGTCTGGTCGAGTTCACCCGGCCGCTGGGTGATGATGCCGAGCGAGACGCCGTATTTGCGGCCTTCCTTGGCGATGCGGGCGATCGCCTGGCGTGTCGGCACGAAGCCCAGCGTCGGGTCGGAGGGGATGTAGCGGTGGGCTTCCTCGCAGACGACGAGCATGTGGATGGCGCCGTCGCTCCACAGCGCCACTTCGAAGGCCATGCGGCAAAGCACTGACGCAACCGAGTTGACGACCTCGGACGGAATGCCGGCAAGCTGGAAGGTGCAGATCGGCTTGTTATCCCCGGGGATGCGGAAGATCTGCGCGATGGTCTCGGTGATCGTGTCGCTGATCGTGTTGTTGGAGAACATGAAGTGATAGCGCGGATCGTTGATCGCGGCGATGAGGCGCATCTTCAGCGAGCGTAGGGAGGGCTTTTCCGCACGGCCTTCCAGGCGGCCGATGCGCTCGTCGATCAGCGCCAGGAGATCGGCCATGCGATAGGGAACCGGCGTATCGGCGGTGATCGAACTCTTTTCCGTCGTGCGGCGCACCAGCGAGTTGTCGCTGCCGCGGAAGGCGCGCTTGGCCTCCGGCATGATGTCGCGCAGCATGTCGAGCTCTTCCGGCACGGGCGGGCGGCCGCGAAAGACGACTTCGGCAAATTCCTCCAGCCGCATCAGCCAGAAGGGCAGGTCGAGCGTGTCCGTATCGATGGTGACGGCGTGTTTGGGAAAGGCGGCGGCAAATTCATTGTGCGGATCGAGGATCAGCACGCGCAGCTTCGGATTGGCCGCGATCGCCTTGTGCAAAAGCAGCGATACGGCGGTCGACTTGCCGACGCCGGTCGAGCCGACGACGGCGAAATGCTTGGAGAGCATCGAGGGGATGTGGATCGCCGCATCGATGCATTCATCCTGCGTCAGCTTGCCGATGACGGCCGTCGTGCCGGTTCCGGCATCGTAGATGCGCATCAGGTCGGCGGAGCGGATGCGGTGGGCGATGGCGCCGAGATAGGGATAACACGAGATGCCGGTCGAGAATTCCTCGCTCCCGTCCTCATCGACGCGGACTTCGCCGAGAAGCTCCGTCTCGATCTTGAAATAATTGTCCTCGCCTTCGCCCCAAGCATGGCTGCCGGTATTCATGGAGTAGACGAGGGCGACGACGCGGTTACGCCCGACGCTGATCGAAATCAGCCGGCCGACGGACCAGAGTTCGGTGAGATCGGTGCCGCCCTGCTCGGCGACGGCGGCAATCGTCGCCCTGGAGCCGCTGCATGCAACGACGCGGCCGAGAAAGCGATTTCCCGGCGCATGGCCGTCGCGTCGATCGTGCTCGCCTGCCTTGCCAGACATGCTCAAGTCGTTGTTGGGCAAAGGCTACTCCTTGCAGTAGCGTTAAAGGATAAAGTCGATCCTTTAACAAATCCTTCATCCTAACGATTTTGGGAGGTGCCAAGCGCAGGGCAGTTTTTTATTGCGGCATGCGTTGACGCTGCGAAATTTTCTGTCTATCACTTCCCGCCATGAAAATCGCAACGGCTCTTATCGTGGTGGGAAGGCGCATGGGCAGGATGGTGTAACCATCCGGCGATAGCCACCCATGCGCTAGATGACAGGTCCTCCGGGGCCTTTTTTTGTGCCCGAAATCGGGCTCCCGGCCACAAACGCAAATCCCAGCATCAAACGGAACAGACACAGATGAGCACGGACAATCAGGCGGCAGGCAATCGGATGACGGGGGCGGAGATCGTTCTCAAGGCGCTGAAGGACAACGGCGTCGAACATATCTTCGGCTATCCCGGCGGCGCGGTCCTGCCGATCTATGACGAGATCTTCCAGCAGGACGAGATCAAGCACATCCTCGTTCGCCATGAGCAGGGGGCAGGCCATGCGGCCGAAGGCTACGCCCGCTCCACCGGCAAGGTCGGCGTCATGCTGGTGACCTCTGGTCCTGGCGCCACCAATGCGGTCACGCCGCTGCAGGACGCGCTGATGGATTCGATCCCGCTCGTCTGCCTGAGCGGCCAGGTTCCGACCCCACTGATCGGCTCCGACGCCTTCCAGGAATGCGACACGGTCGGCATCACCCGGCCCTGCACCAAGCACAACTGGCTGGTCAAGGACGTCAACCAGCTCGCCGCCATCATTCATGAGGCCTTCCGCATCGCCCAGTCCGGCCGTCCGGGTCCCGTCGTCGTCGACATTCCGAAGGACGTGCAGTTTGCGACCGGCACCTACACGCCGCCCGCCGATTACGCGATCCAGAAGAGCTATCAGCCGAAGATCCAGGGCGACCTCAACCAGATCCATGCGGCGATCGAGATGATGGCGAATGCGCGCCGTCCGATCATCTATTCCGGCGGCGGCGTCGTCAATTCCGGCCCCGAAGCCTCCAAGCTGCTGCGCGAACTGGTCGATCTCACCGATTTCCCGATCACCTCGACGCTGATGGGTCTCGGCGCCTATCCGGCTTCGGGCAAGAACTGGCTGAAGATGCTCGGCATGCACGGCTCCTACGAAGCGAACATGGCGATGCATGATTGCGACGTCATGGTCTGCATCGGCGCCCGTTTCGACGACCGCATCACCGGCCGCCTCAACGCCTTCTCGCCGAACTCGAAGAAGATCCACATCGATATCGATCCGTCGTCGATCAACAAGAACGTTCGCGTCGATATCGGCATCCGCGGCGATGTCGGCCATGTCCTCGAAGACATGGTCCGCCTGTGGCGGGCGCTGCCGAAGAAGCCGGAGAAGAACCGCCTCGCCGACTGGTGGAGCGATATCGCCCGCTGGCGGGCGCGCAACTCCTTCGCCTATACGAAGAACAACGACGTCATCATGCCGCAATATGCGCTGGAGCGGCTGTTTGCGCATACCAAGGACCGCGACACCTACATCACGACCGAAGTCGGCCAGCATCAGATGTGGGCAGCACAGTTCTTCGGCTTCGAACAGCCGAACCGCTGGATGACCTCGGGCGGCCTGGGCACGATGGGCTACGGCCTGCCGGCGGCGCTCGGCGTCCAGATCGCCCATCCCGGCAGCCTCGTCATCGACATTGCCGGCGACGCCTCGATCCAGATGTGCATCCAGGAAATGTCGACGGCGATCCAGTACGATGCGCCGATCAAGATCTTCATCATGAACAACCAGTACATGGGCATGGTGCGCCAGTGGCAGCAGCTCCTGCACGGCAACCGCCTGTCGCACTCTTATACCGAGGCGATGCCTGATTTCGTCAAACTGGCGGAAGCTTATGGCGCGGTCGGCCTGCGCTGCGAAAAGCCGGATGAGTTGGACGACGCCATTATCGAGATGATCGAGGTCAAGAAGCCCGTCATTTTCGATTGCCGCGTCGCCAATCTCGCCAACTGCTTCCCGATGATCCCCTCGGGCAAGGCGCATAACGAGATGCTGCTGCCCGACGAAGCCACTGACGAAGCGGTCGCCAACGCGATCGACGCCAAGGGCCGTCAGCTCGTATAACGATAAGGTAGGAACCCAGGACCATGAACGCACACCTTCAGCCCACGGGCTCTGCCTATTTCATCTCTCCGGAAACGACGGCAATCGAGAGCCACACGCTTTCGGTGCTCGTCGACAACGAGCCCGGCGTCCTTGCCCGCGTCATCGGCCTGTTTTCCGGCCGCGGCTACAATATCGAGAGCCTCACCGTCTCCGAGACCGAGCACCAGGCGCATCTCTCCCGCATCACCATCGTCACCCGCGGCACGCCGCAGGTTCTGGAGCAGATCAAGGCGCAGCTCGAGCGCATCGTGCCCGTGCACCGTGTCGTCGACCTGACGGTGCGCGCCCGCGAACTCGGCCAGGACCGCCCGATCGAGCGTGAAGTGGCGCTGGTCAAGGTGATCGGCGAGGGCGAAACCCGCGCCGAGACACTGCGCCTCGCCGATGCCTTCCACGCCAAGGTGGTGGACGCGACGATCGATCACTTCATCCTGGAGATCACAGGCAAGTCGTCGAAGATCGACCAGTTCATCGCGATCATGAAGCCGCTTGGCCTGATCGAGGTCTGCCGGACGGGTATTGCGGCGATGAACCGCGGCGCGCAGGGGATGTAAGCCCGCAACTTTACTCCACGTCATCCTCGCCTTGTACCGGAGTTGTCCGGTGGGCGGGGGACGGAGAGGTTGCCACAAGTTTCTTCTCCCCAGCGGGGAGAAGGTGCCGGCAGGCGGATGAGGGGGCCGCACGGCACGACGTCGGCCACGTGATTTGGCGAAACGTTTCCTTCTCGTCATTCCTACGAATCCCTTGGACGAAGCAGTAGGGAATGAACTGTGGAGAGGGTGTGCCGCGCGGCCCCCTCATCCGCCCTACGGGCACCGACCGGGGTCGAGCCGCAGGTCTCGACCCGTCCTTCGGACCCCCGCCGGGGAGAAGGGGGAATCGCGAGGCTGCGGCATATAACGGGATAGGTGCGGAAGAGTCTTAAAGCATCTCCAGCGGCTTTTTCCCTGCCGGCGGCGGGAAGGCGGCGTCGAGCGCTTGCCAGTCCTCGTCGGTGATCTCAAGCGAGACACAGTCGCGGTTTTCGCGAACGCGTTCGACATTCGAAGTCTTCGGGATGACGATGACGCCGTCGCGTTCGAGCAGGAAGGCGAGCGCCAGTTGCGCCGGCGTCGCCTGATAGGCTTTGGCGATGCGGATCAGTTCCGCATTGTGCAGGATATGGCCCTGCTCGATCGGGGAATAGGCCATGACGGGAATGCCGCGACTTTGGCACCAGGGCAGCAGGTCGAATTCGATGCCGCGGCGGGAGAGGTTGTAGAGCACCTGGTTGGCGGCGACATTGGCGCCGTCGGGCACGCCGAGCAGCTCCTCCATGTCGTCGGTGTCGAAGTTGGAGACGCCCCAGGCGCCGATCTTGCCGGAGGACTTGAGCATCTCGAAGGCGGCGACGGTCTCGGCGAGCGGATAGTTGCCGCGCCAATGCAGGAGATAGAGATCGATGCGGTCGGTGCCGAGGCGTTCGAGGCTGTGTTCGCAGGCCTCGATCGTGCCTTTCAGGCTGGCGTTCCAGGGATAGACCTTGCTGACGATGAAGACCTCGTCGCGCCGTCCCCTGATCGCCTGGCCGACGATCTCCTCGGCTCCGCCGTCGCCATACATTTCGGCGGTGTCGATCAGCGTCATGCCGAGATCGATGCCGGCCCTGAGGCTTTCGATCTCGGCCCTGGCATGGCCGGCATCCTCGCCCATGGCCCAGCTTCCCTGGCCGAGCGCCGGCACATCTGTGCCGTTCGGGAATGTGATCGATGGGATAGGGTCGTCCTGCATGGTCTTGATCCTAGAGCATGATGCCGAAAAGTGTGCGCGGTTTTCGGACGACATCATGCTCTAACTCTTTAATTGAGAACAGGATTCAGATTTTAGGCCAACGGGCCTAAAATCATCCTGTTCTCGGCAAGAGATTGGGCTGCGCCGCTATCTTTCAAGTAATCCTGTCACCATGACAATGATGCAATGGCATCGGCGATTTAGGGCAATTATGCTGACCTAAATAATGCGGGCTGCCGGAAAAGCCCGCTTCGGGAGGCCGCATGCCGCTAGATACGTTTCTCGCCCTCGTTCTCTTCGCCTTCACGACGTCGATCACGCCGGGGCCGAACAATATGATGCTCTTCGCTTCGGGCGTTAATTTCGGCTTCCGCAGGACGATCCCGCATATGTTCGGCATCGGCGCCGGCTTCTTCTCGCTGCTGATCGGCGTCGGTTTCGGGCTCGGGGCGCTGCTGCACACGATGCCGGTGGTCTATACGGCGCTGAAATTCGCCGGCGGCGCCTATCTCGTCTGGATCGCCTGGAAGATCGCCTCGTCGCGATCGCTCAGCGAGGGCAAGAGCGGTGCGGCGCCGATGTCCTTCGTTTCGGCGGCGGCTTTCCAGTGGATCAATCCGAAAGCCTGGGTGATGGCCGTCACCGCGATGGCGACCTATACCAATCCCGAGCTTTACCTCTTGAGCGTGCTGATCGTCGGCCTGGCTTTCGCGGTGGTCAACGTGCCGAGCGTTTCGACCTGGGCGGGCTTCGGCTCGGCTCTGCGGGAATGGCTTTCTGATCCGGTGCGGCTGAAATGGTTCAATATCACCATGGCCGTGCTTCTGGTGGCGAGTCTCTGGCCGATGCTAAAATAGAGCGATCGACGGTTTCGTCAGCATCAGCCAGAAAATGCCGAGGACGGCCGAAAAGGCCGGAAAGGCGAAAGCGAACCAGATGCGGTAGAGGCGGTCATAGCTGGGTGGCAGGGCGCTTCCCGAGCGTGCCGCGGCGCGGGCGAGATCGCGCAGTTGGATCTGAATCCAGACGACCGGCAGCCAGAACAGGCCGGTGACGACATAGAGCAGCAGCGACAGCGCAATCCAGCCCTCCGACAGGTCCCAGCCGATCGACCGTGCCAGCAGATAGCCGCTCACCGGCTGGAGAAGGGCGGCGGTCGCCGTGAAGACGGTGTCGGCGATGACGACGGTTGCGGCGACATGGGCGATCAGGGCGGGATCACGCGTGCGGTGCGCCATCACCATGAAGAAGGCGATGCCGGCGCCGGTGCCGAAGAGCACGGTCGCGCCGATGACATGGGCAAGCAGCAGCCATTGCTCGAGCATCAGCGTTCATCCAGGGTGGCAAGGGCCGTGAGCGTCAGCAGGATCGATGGCAGCACCTTGACGAGCGGACCGAGTGGATCGAGCCAGAGGGCGGGTTCGAGAAGTGTGCCGCCCGTGAGATAGGCCAATGAGACGGCCAGCATGCCGAGAAGGGCGCGTCCGGCGAGCGGGCGGACAAGGACGGCGACGCCGAGCGCGATGTCGATCAGGCAGGTGAGAAACGTCAGCGCCATTGCCGCTGCATCGGGCATGAAGGGCAGGAAATGCGCGGATGCCTTCTCCAGCGCCAGCAGCGGGATCAGGCCGGAGAGCAGCCAGAAGGCCGACAGGCCCGTTATGACCAGCGGCTTCAGGAGATAGAGCCTGGCGAACCAGAGATCCTGCACGCCGGAGGGATTGGCCACAAGCGTCGCTGCCGCGGATGTCGCGGCAAGGCCGCTCTCCGCCTTCGCGCTTTTGACGCCTTCGGACATGACGGTCATCGCCGTCGAGCGCAGCGGCGACCGCCAGCCGAGCAGGCCTGCGGCATCGGCGAGCCAGGTCACTGGCCGCGCAAGCCAGGCGCCAAGGGAAATCACGCGGGCGGGCGGCAGGCCCAGCCATTGCCGGTGCAGGCGCACGAGATCGGCGAGCGTCAGCACCTCGCCGGCGGCAAGAACGATATCTCCGCGCAGATCGCCTGAAACCGCCTGCGATACGGCTTCCGCCACGTCGTCCACCGACAATGTTTCGACCGGGCTTTGCGCATGGGTGAGCGGCAGCGTCAGGGGAAAGGCGGCGAGCGCCCGGATGAGCGACGAGCCGCCATGGGCATTGCGGCCGAGAACGAGGGCAGGGCGCAGGATGAGGTGAGGCAGGCCGCTTGCCGCCAGCGCCTCGTCGGCCCGCCGCTTGGTGGCGAGGAAGGGCAGATCGCCGGCCGCGCCCACCGTCCTTGCCGATATCTGCACGATCAGAGGCTGAGAGCGTTTCGCGGCGGCATAGAGCGCCAGCATGGCATCCGCCTGAGTGGCCGCCAGATCGTCCGACAGGCCATCCTGCAGCGCGCCGGCGCAATTGACGACGACGTGCTGGCTTTGGAGGAACCCTTCCCAATCCTCGGGTTTCGTCATGCGGGACAGATCGGCCCGCCGCCAGTGTATCGCAGGCTGCTTGAGGTTCGCCCGCGCGGGATTGCGGCCAAGCCCGGTCACGGCATGCCCATCGGCCGCAAGCCGGGCCGCGACGACGAAGCCTATGAAGCCGGTTGCGCCGAGAATCAGGATGTTCATGGCAGGAGATTAGCGGAAAAGTTTGAGGGGGATAGGAGGGCTTGGCGGGGGCGTGGGGTGTGATAGAAGGGGAGAAGACGTTTTCATGAGGGATGCTTAGGGAGTGAGGCGCTGCCGCGAGTCCCCTTCTCCCCAGCAGGGGTCCGAAGGACGGGCGAGACCCGTGGCTCGCCCCGGTCGGTGGCCCGAAGGGTCGGATGAGGGGGCTGCACGGCACGCCGTTCATTACCCTTCGTTTGACTTCAACACATTGGCGGATCTACCGTGTGGCCCCCTCATCCGCCTGCCGGCACCTTCTCCCCGCTGGGTAGAAGGGGTATCCGGGCCGCCGCCGAGAGAAGAAACGGACGCCGCTATCTGCCGTTCCGGGAGGACATCGCCTTGCACGATCACGACCACCATCAAGATCACGACAACCACTATTCCGACATGCAAGCCCGCGTCAAAGCGCTGGAGACGCTGCTGACGGAGAAGGGGTTGATCGATCCGGCGGCGATCGATGCGATTGTCGAGACTTATGAGACGAAGGTGGGGCCGCGAAATGGCGCGCGTGTCGTCGCGAAAGCCTGGAGCGATCCGGAATTCGCGGACTGGCTGAAGCGCGATGCGACGGCGGCGATTGCGAGCCTTGGGTTTACCGGCCGGCAGGGCGAGCACATGCGCGCCGTCTTCAATACATCAGACACCCATAACCTCATCGTCTGCACGCTCTGCTCCTGTTATCCCTGGTCGGTGCTCGGCCTGCCGCCGGTCTGGTACAAGGCGCCGGCCTATCGCGCGCGCGCCGTCATCGATCCGCGCGGGGTGCTGGCCGAGTTCGGGCTGGTGCTGCCCGAGGAGAAGAAGATCCGCGTCTGGGATTC
This sequence comes from Rhizobium sp. BR 249, assembly GCF_047445895.1. NCBI lineage: Bacteria > Pseudomonadati > Pseudomonadota > Alphaproteobacteria > Hyphomicrobiales > Rhizobiaceae > Rhizobium > Rhizobium sp. BR 249. Next base: position 9,147 of record NZ_JARWKX010000048.1, read on the forward strand.
GACGGCGGAGCTGCGCTATCTCGTGATCCCCGAGCGGCCCAAGGGTACGGAAGGCATGGACGAGGCCGCATTGGCCGGTCTCGTCAGCCGCGATGCGATGATCGGGACGGCTGTTGCAGGCAGCCCGGAGGCTCTGTCATGAACGGACCGCACGATCTCGGCGGGCAGATGGGTTTCGGGCCTGTCGCGCCCGAGAAGGACGAGCCCTATTTCCATGCGGAATGGGAAAAGCGGGCGCTCGGCATCACGCTTTCCTGCGGCGCTTTCGGCGCATGGACGATCGATGAAAGCCGGCATGCGCGCGAAAACATTCCGCCTGCCGATTATCTCGCGGCGAGCTATTACGAGATCTGGATTCGCGGCGTCGAGACCCTGCTCGAACGGCACGGTTTTGCGACGCGCGAGGAATTGCTGTCCGGGCATAGGCTGCAGGATGGGACGGCGCCGAAGCGGGTGCTGAAGGCCGAGATGGTGCCGGCGGTTCTCGCGAAAGGCGGGCCATGTGATCGTCCTGTCGAGGCCGCGCCGCTCTTTGCGGCCGGCGAGGCGGTGCGGACGAGGAATTTCAATCCGGCCACCCATACGCGCCTGCCGCGCTATGCCAGGGCCAAGACCGGAATCGTCGAAGCGGTGCAGGGTTCCTTCGTCTTTCCCGACGACAATGCGCATGGCAAGGGCGAGAACCCGCAATGGCTCTATACCGTCGTCTTCGACGGCACGGAGGTCTGGGGCGAGGGTGCGGACCCGTCGCTGACCGTATCGATCGATGCATGGGAGAACTATCTTGAACGAGCATGAAACACCGCCGTTGACGCAATCGCCCGGCTTACCGAAGTCGCCGGAGGGCGAGCCGGTTTTTCCCGAGCCCTGGGCGGCCGATGCCTTCGCCATGACCGTGCAACTCTACGAAAAGGGGGTCTTCACCTGGGATGATTGGACGTGGGCGCTCTCAAGGGAGCTGCATAGGGCTGGCCGAGCCGAGGATGGCAGCGATTATTTCACCTGCTGGGTTGGCGCGCTGTCCGACATCATCGTCGACAACAACATTGTCGATATCGACGCGATCCTCGAGACGCAGGAAAGCTGGCAGCGGGCGGCCGAAGCCACGCCGCATGGCAAGCCGATCGAGCTTGCCAACGATCCGCTGCGCTGACCTCACGACGGGAACTGCTTATAGCACTCCTCGGCCACCGCGCGCAGCGCTTCGCGCGAGATTTCGCCGGTGACGGCGTAGCCGAGTTCGCCGTCGATCCAGTAGAAGGTTTCGAGATTGCCGGAGGAGGCGAAGCGGAAGCTCGTCGTGCGGTTTTCCCTGTTGCGGCCGACCATGACGGTCAGGCGCTCGCCGGCCTGGTTCTCGTACATGAACATGGCGCCCGGCTTGCCGTCGACCGGCAGCAGGCGGCCGCCGACCAGCTTGAAGCCGAGCGGCTGCAGGTTCGGGATCTTGAGGTTTTCGATCGCCAGGCGCTTGCCGAGCCAGGTGGCGAGATGGGCCTCTTCGTCGGCGAAGACCTCGACGGGATGGCGAACCTCGGCGGCATAGACGGTAAAGGCGGTCTCGGCCTGTTTCGGGAAGGTTTCGGAGCCGGCAAGCTGCAATTCCGGCCTTTCCAGAAGGGCCGGCCCGTAATGGCCGCTGACGGCGCCGAGGGCGAAGACGACGAGGGCCGCGGCGGCGGCTGCCCAGTTCTTCCGCGCGGATGAAGTCACGCGCGGGGGCGCGACGAGCAGGGGATCGCTATCCCTGGGCTTTTCGTAACCGGCAAAAAGGGAACGGATGCCTGTGTTCTGCGCCTGCCATTCGGCGACCATCGCCGCTTCGTCCGGATTGTCGGCGAGGTAGGCCTCGATGCGCGCGCGGGCCGTTTCCGGCAGTTGCCCGTCGGCATAGGCGTGGAGATCGGCTTCGGTGACGATCGGGTTGGTTTCGTTCATTTCGGTCTCCGAAGCGTAATGACGTTATCGGCCTTCAGATGCTCGGCGACGCGCCGGCGGGCGCGCGACAGGCGCGACATCACGGTGCCGATCGGAATATCGAGCGCGGCGGCGACCTCGCTGTAGCTGTATCCCTCGATGACGACGAGCATCAGCACGGCGCGGTGCTCCTCCGAAAGGCTGTTCAGCGCATCGTTGAGCCGGGCGCGCTCCAGCGGATCGGCCGGCGGTTCGGGCGATGCCATATCCTCAGCGGCGTCGAGCTCGACCAGGCCGTCGCGCGCCTTGCCGCGCCGGCCGTTGCGATAGAGATTGGTCATGATGGTCAGAACCCAGCCGCGCAGGTTGAGGCCGCGCCACTGACCGCGGCGCGCCAGAATCTTCTCGACACAGTCCTGGAGCAAATCCTCGCCATCGGCATCCGAGCGCGTCAGGCTGCGCGAATAGCGCCTGAGCGAGGGCAGGAGGGCCAGGATCTGGCCCTCGAATGTTTCGGGTGCGGGTGTTTTCACGCCGGTTCTCTTGGCGTCACGGCTTGGCGAGATCCCAATTGCCGCCGACGCCGTCGCCGGTGATGTCGCCTGCCTTCTTGTCCTTGACCCAGTAATAGAGCGGCATGCCGTCCTTGGCCCATTGCTTCGTGCCGTCCTTGCGTTCGATGATCGAATATGCACCATCGGCCTTGGCATCGGAAGCCGCCATCAGCGGGGGCCAGTTCTTGGCGCAATCGTCGTAGCAGTTGGAAACGCCCTTGGCGTCCTTCTTGAAGGTGTAGAGGGTCATGTCGTTTTCGCCGGCAAGCACCTTGCCCTTGGCGGATTCGACTTCCTTGACGGGAGGGGCGGCAAAAGCCGCGGTCGCGGCAAGGGCGGCTGCGGCTGCGACGGACAGGAATTTCACGAATGTCATGATGTCTCTCCTCAGGTTGGGCACGCAATGCTGCGATACCTGAAATGAGACACGGGACGAGGCGGTTTTATTCCCCATAGAGCGAAAATAGTCGTCGCAGGGGAAGCGCCCACAGTTCAGCGCCACAGGCTGCCCCGGCAGATCATTTACATCACGCCGTTTTGCGGATATCCTATATCCTTAATTTGGTTCGCGGAACCAGCCATTACGAGTTGCTGAATGATCCTGAAAAGCCAGGTCGAGTGGGCGCTGCATTGCTGCGCCATTCTCGCGGGCCTGCCCGAGGGCAGGTATCTCTCCACCAAGGCGCTCGCCGAGCTTCATGGTCTGCCGAAGGAATATCTCTCCAAGGCGCTGCAAAGTCTTTCGCAAGCCTCCCTCGTCGATACCACGCTCGGCCCGAGCGGCGGCTACAGGCTGGCGAGATCCCCCTCCGAGATCAATTTCCTCGACATCGTCGAAGCGGTCGAGGGAAAGGCGCGCAGCTTCACCTGCACCAACATCCGGGAGAACAACCCGTGCCGGCCGGCCGGCTATTGCGACAGCAAGCCTTGCGCCGTCGCCCGCATCATGTGGCAAGCCGACGAGGCCTGGCGCGATACGCTGAGGCGCGTCCGCCTCTCCGATCTCGTCGATACCCTGTCCGAGGACGTGCGGCCGGACATCTGGCAGAGCACCTTCGAATGGGTGCTGAAGCGCGCCGGCTGAGAGGCGGCGAATCTCTACGCCCTGAAAATGGTCCTGATGGTCTTCAGGATGGCGTGGGCGTTGCGGGCCTGTTCCGGGGGCAGGGCGGCGGCGTCGCGGAAGCGTTCGGCGCGGCCGGCGAGGGCTTCGGCGATCTCTTCGGCTAAAGCGGGGCGTTCGGTGAGCAGCGGCGCGAAGGCTTCCTGGTCGATTTCATAGACCGTCACCGGGGTCAGGGCCTCCAGGGCGCAGACCTCCTGCATGCCGGCGAGCAGGCCGGTCTCGCCGAAGAAATCGCCCGGCGCGAAGCGCCCGCGCTCTTCGCCTTCGCGCCGCGCCACGATGATGCCGGCGCGCACCATCATCAGCGCGGGCAGCATTTCGCCCTCCCGCGCGATCACGTCGCCCTTGCGGAACTGCCGGACGGCGGTGGTCTCGGCGAGTTTCTGCTTTTCATCTGATGTCAGTGTCGCAAAGACCGGAATGGCTTCGATCAGCGCAAGCGGCGTGACGCTCGGCGGCTTGGCGTTTTCTTCCGTCGGCAGGGCGGCGGTCAGGACATTGGCCGCGGGTGGAACGGCCAGAAGCAGGCCGGCGGATTTGCAATGGCGATAGACGAGATCGAGCACCTCGTTTCGCGCCGGCACGCGCTGGCTGGGGCTCGTTACCCGGAACTGCAGCTCGACTTCGAGCGCGGTGGCATCCAGCCCCTTCAACGCGACGACCGGCTGCGGCTCGCGCACGATCGAATTGCAGCTCGTGAGCGCGGAGAGCATGACCTGGCGGATCGATGCCGGCATCCGCGTCGGGGCGATGCGGATGATGAGGGTCAGCAGATGGGTTTCGTCCGGCCGGCTGACATTGGTCAGGCCGAGTTTCGCGAGAAAACTGTTCGGCAGGACGACGATATTGTTTGCGCTGGTCAGGATGTGTGTCGCGCGCCAGTTGCTTTCGACGACGCGCCCTTCCGTGCCGTCGCTCAACAGGATCCAGTCGCCGATGACATAGGGCCGGCCAAGCGTCAGCGCGATGCCGGAAAAGACGTCGGCGAGCGTGTTCTGGAGCGCCAGACCGAGAATGATGGCGACCACGCCCGACGTCGCGACGAGGGTTCCGATCGGCACGCCGAAGACGAAGGCGAGGATCGAGAGCGCCATGCCGATATAGACGACGCCGATGACGAGATCCTGGAGCAGGCGGGCCTCGCGCGGGCTGCCCTCCAGCACCAGATAGAGCCTGATAAAACCGATGACGGCCCATGCCAGGTGGACCCACCAGAGCGATTTGGCGACGATGACGAGCAGGGCCTGCGGGTCTTCGGACTGATAGCCTTGAAAGCGATGCGGTTCCATGCCGCTGCCGACGAGGATCAGGGTCATCACCGCAAAGAAGAGGATCTGCACCACCAGCCGCGTCGTCGGCCGCTGGCTGGAGAGGAAGTACCAGACGAGGATGCCGGCAAACCCGACCACGATGAGGGATATCAGCGGCTTGCCGAAGAGCGCGTCGTAGATCATCTCTGTCTGTCTCCGGAAGGGGCGGGCGGCACATGATTCAGCATGTCGGCGAGCCGCGCAAGCCGATGCTTGCGCGGACGATTATTGGGGGATCTTCAGTTCTGCAGCGGGAAGGTCAGTTCCTTCTGGTCGGTGTCGACGACGAAGACGGCGAGCAGGCGGGCGGGCTCGGTCTCGCTGCCGTTGGCGCTGACGCCGTGGCGGTCGCCCGGCATTTCGGAAAAGCTCTCTCCGGCCTGATAGACCTTGACCGGGCCGTCATTGACCTGGCTGCGGATCGATCCTTCGAGCACAGTGGCGTAGATGAAGGCCGAGTCCGGGTGGGTATGGCCTTCCGAGAAGCCGCCCGGGCCGTATTCGACCAGCACGCCCTTGATGCTCTTGCCCGGCACGTTCGGCAGTTCGTGCTCATAGACGAGCGTCACCTTCGCGGATTTGCTGCTGTCGTGGGCGGCGGCGCCGGTGGCTGTGAGAAAGGCGAGGGCGGCGGCGATGATCGATGCTCTGATCATGGGAATCTCCTGTGTTGCTGAGGTGGAGAGGACGCGCCCGAGCGGCCGCGCCCTCAGGCAGCCGATCACTTCGACTGGGCCGATTTGGCGAACCACTCTTCGAAGGTGATCGTACCGAGCCGCGGATTGTCGTCGGAGACGAGCGATTGATCGTTCAGTCTCGCGCCGAAATATCGCGCCTCGGCATCGGCCTCGACGGTCCTCGGGTCTTTCGTCGCCTTCAGGTAGCGGGCGACGAGTTCGCTGAGGCGGGCCCGTTCCGGGCCTGCTATCTCGACCGTGGTGTTGGCGGGAGCGGAAAGCGCCACGTCGGCCATGGCGTCGGCAACATCGTCGGAAGCGATCGGCTGAACATAGGCCGGCGACAGGCGGACCGTCTGGCCGACCGTGCCGGATTGGGCGATGCCGTTCAGGAATTCCATGAACTGCGTCGAATGCACGATGGTATAGGGAATGCCCGAGGCCTCGATCAGCTTTTCCTGGGCGAGCTTGCCGCGGAAATAGCCGCTTTCCTGCAGGCGCTCCGTCCCGACGACCGAAAGGGCGATATGGTGCTTGACGCCCGCGGCCTTTTCGGCGGCGAGAAGATTGCGTCCCGAGGTCTCGAAGAATTCGAGCACGGCCTTGTCCTCGAAGGAGGGCGAATTGGCAAGGTCGAGCACGACCTCTGCGCCGGCAAGCGCTTCCGCCAGCCCTTCCCCGGTGATCGTGTTGACGCCGGAGTTCGGCGAGGCGGCGATCACCTCATGGCCGCGCTTGCGCAGGCGTTCGACAGTCTTCGAACCGATGAGGCCGGTTCCGCCGATGACGACGATTTTCATAATGGATCTCCCTTCGCTGCCGGGCTACGGCAGCGTCAAAATTGAATCTTCTCAATGAATTGCGAGGGTTAGTTCAGGCCTGCCTTATCGAGGCCGTAGGCCTTGTCGGCCGTGCCGGGCACGGTCTTGAAGCCGACATTGACGCGGTTCCAGGCATTGATGGCCATGACGACGAAGGTCAGGTCGGAGATTTCCTTCTCCGAAAGCTGGCCGCGAACCCGCTCGTAAATCTCGTCGGGAACACCGCCCTCGGGAAGTTTCGTCAGGGCTTCGGTCCAGGCAAGGGCTGCGCGCTCGCGGGGGATGAACAGGTTCGATTCCCGCCAGATGGCGACGTGATAGATCCGCAGCTCGCTCTCGCCATGGATCTTTGCCTGCTTCACATGCATGTCGAGGCAAAAGCCGCATCCATTGATCTGCGAAGCCCGGATTTCGACCAGGGCCTGCAGCTTCTCGTCGATCACGCTGCTCCTCAGCGCCATGCTGAATTCCATGAATTTCTTGAAAAGCTCGGGGGACTGCTGGGCGTAGTTCAATCGCTGGGTCATGTCTTTCTCCTCTAATTAAGGATATTTAATATCCTTATGGATAGAAGGTATCCTTAATCTCTGGACTGTAAAGCCATTCTCGCTTAGTCTGGCGGCATAAAGCCTATGCGCAAAAGTATGAGGGGGCTGTCATGGATATCGTTTCGGCATTGCGGACCTTTCAGCGCGTCGTTGAGACGGGCTCGTTTTCAGCCGCCGCGCATGATCTCGACGTGACCCAGCCGGCGGTCTCGCGGCAGGTCGCGGCACTCGAAGGTCATTTCAACACGCGCCTCCTGCATCGCACGACGAGCGGCCTGTCGCTGACGGCCGAAGGGGAACGGATGCTGCCGATGGCGCTGAGGATTCTCGAAGCGGTGGAGGAGCTCGGCGATGCCGCCGGATCGGATGGAGCGATCGCTTCGGGCAAGGTCAGGCTCAGCGTTCCCGCACCGCTCGGCCTCTATCTCAGCGAGCGGCTGGGCGATCTTCTCGCTGCCCATCCGAAGCTCTCGGTCGAGCTGCTCTTCAGGGAGCAGAGTTCGGACATGATCGAGGAGCGCCTGGACCTCGAAGTACGCCTTGGCCCGGTCGCCGACAGCAGCCTCGTCTGCCGGCGGATCGGCTGGACGACGGCCTTCCTCGTCGCGTCTCCCGCCTATCTCGCACGCAGGGCGGCGCCGCGCGCCCCGAAGGACATCAAGGACCATGAATGCCTGTGCTACAGCAGGGCAGGCGAGGCCAACATATGGTCCTTCTCGAACGGCTCGGAGGACATGACCGTCCGGATCTCGCCGCGGCTGACCGCCTGCAACGCGGTCGCCATTCACAGGGCGGCCCTTGCCGGCGCGGGGCTTGCGGTGCTCTCCCACATCATCGCCATGCCCGATATCGCCGCCGGCCGGCTGATCCCGGTGATGAAGGATTTCCAGCCGAGCCGGCTGCCGGTCACCGTCGTCTATCCCTCGCGACGCAACATGCCGCTGCGCGTCAAGACGGTTCTGGATTTTCTGATGGATGCGATGGGGCAGGACCCGTCCATGTGCGCAAGCGGCTGAGCCGGGGCTGGAACGGCTGAACGCCGGGATCTGCCGCCATCGGCCGTGCCGCGTCAGTTTCCGCCTTGCTTAAGTCAGGCGAATCCTGCCAAGTCGTCTGATCATGCAATTTGCGCCGCAACAAGACGAAGCCCTCAAGGCTGTTTCGAAATGGCTGAACGAAGGGCGCTCGCCGCTCTTTCGCCTGTTCGGCTATGCCGGAACGGGCAAGACCACGCTTGCCCGGCATTTTGCCGAGAATGTCGACGGCGACGTGTTGTTTGCCGCCTTCACGGGCAAGGCCGCGCAGGTGCTGCGCTCGCGCGGCGCTTCCAACGCCAAGACGATCCATTCGCTGATCTACCGCCCGCGCGGCGAGGAAGCGGTGGAGGACGAGGAAACCGGCAAGACCTCGATCGCGCCGATGTTTTCGATCAACCGGCAGAGCCCGGTCGCGAAAGCGGCGCTGATCATCGTCGACGAATGCTCGATGGTGGACGAGGCGCTCGGCAAGGACCTGATGAGCTTCGGCACGCCGATCCTGGTGCTCGGCGATCCCGGCCAGCTGCCGCCGGTTTCGGGCGGCGGCTACTTCACCAACCAGGATCCGGATTATCTGCTGACCGATATCCACCGGCAGGCGCGCGACAATCCGATCATCAAGCTCGCCATGCAGGTGCGTGAAGGCAATGAGATCATGCATGGCGACTACGGCACGGCCAAGGTGATCTCGAAGAGTGAGGTAACGCAGGACCTCGTGATGAAAGCCGACCAGGTGCTTGTCGGCACCAACCGGACGCGGCGGCGCTACAATCAGCGCCTGCGCGAATTGAAAGGCTTCAGCGCCGATTATCCGCAGACCGGCGACAAGCTCGTCTGCCTCCGCAACGATCCGGCCAAGGGCCTGCTCAACGGCTCGCTCTGGCAGGTGATGACCTCGTCCAAGGAAACGACGAAGCCCGGCATCAACCTGCTCGTTCGTCCCGAAGACGACGACATGGACCGCGGGGCGGCCAAGATCAAGCTGCTCAAACAGGCCTTCGAAGATGTCGAGGGCGAGATTCCCTGGAACACGCGCAAGCGCTACGATGAGTTCGACTACGGTTATGCGCTCACCGTTCACAAGGCGCAGGGCTCGCAGTGGAACGACGTCGTGCTGTTCGACGAGAGCTGGGCTTTTCGCGACACGCGGGAGCGCTGGCTCTATACCGCGATCACACGCGCGGCGGAGACCCTGACGATCGTGCGTTGATCCCGGTCGAGTGGCTCGGTTGTCCGCCTAGAAGAGGCCCGCCTTCATCCGGCTGTAAAACCCCTCCCCAACCCCTCCCCACAAGGGGGAGGGGCTCATGCGCTGCGCCGGCTGCGCCAAGCTCAAGCCTTCTGCGGATGAAACCGTGAATGGAAGGCAAGGGCGCGGCAGGTTAGTCCCTCCCCCTTGTGGGGAGGGGTTGGGG
>NZ_JARWKX010000049.1:0-18483 GCF_047445895.1 Rhizobium sp. BR 249
AGTCGGCGTGGCCGGGGCAGTCGACGTGCGCGTAGTGGCGGTTCGGCGTCTCATACTCGACGTGCGCCGTCGAGATCGTGATGCCGCGCGCCTTCTCTTCCGGAGCCGCGTCGATCTGGTCGTACGCCTTGAACTCACCGAAGTACTTCGTGATCGCTGCCGTCAGAGACGTCTTGCCGTGGTCAACGTGGCCGATCGTGCCAATGTTGACGTGCGGCTTGTTGCGCTCAAACTTACTCTTTGCCATTTTCGGCTCTCCGTTTTGCTAGTCCCCGAGGGGAGCTAATTCTTGTTATCGGTCAATAGGTATTCCGGTCACTTCTGACCGGAATACTTTGCCTGGATTTCGGTTGCGACGTTCGACGGGACCGGCGCGTAGTGATCGAAGGTCATCGTGTACTGAGCGCGGCCCTGCGACATGGAGCGCAGGTTGTCGACGTACTTGAACATGTTCGCCAGCGGAACGTTGGCGCTGATGACAACCGCGATACCACGGCTTTCCTGACCCTGGATCTGGCCACGGCGGGAGTTGAGGTCGCCGATAACGTCACCGACGTAATCTTCCGGGGTGACGACTTCGACCTTCATCATCGGCTCGAGGAGCTGAGCGCCGGCCTTCTTCGCTGCTTCACGGAAGCAAGCGCGGGAAGCGATTTCGAACGCCAGGACCGACGAGTCGACGTCGTGGAAGGCACCGTCGATGAGCGTCGCCTTGACGCCGAGCATCGGGAAGCCAGCCAGCGGGCCGGAAGACAGAACGCTTTCGATGCCCTTCTGAACGCCCGGGATGTATTCCTTCGGAACAGAGCCACCGACGATCTTGGATTCGAACTTGAACTCTTCGCCTTCCGGGTTCGGTTCGAAGATGATCTTGACGCGTGCGAACTGGCCGGTACCACCGGTCTGCTTCTTGTGCGTGTAGTCTTCTTCGGTCTGGCGCGTGATCGTTTCGCGATAAGCAACCTGCGGCGCGCCGACGTTTGCTTCGACCTTGAACTCGCGGCGCATGCGGTCGACGATGATGTCGAGATGCAGTTCGCCCATGCCTGCGATGATCGTCTGGCCGGATTCCTGGTCCGTCTTCACGCGGAAGGACGGGTCTTCGGCTGCCAGGCGGTTGAGCGCGAGGCCCATCTTTTCCTGGTCGCCCTTGGACTTCGGCTCGATGGCGATCTGGATGACCGGCTCGGGGAATTCCATGCGCTCGAGGATAACCGGCTTCAGCGGATCGCAGAGCGTATCGCCAGTGGTGGTTTCCTTGAGGCCGGCGAGAGCAACGATGTCGCCTGCGAAGGCTTCTTCGATGTCTTCACGCGAGTTGGAGTGCATCTGCAGCATGCGGCCGACGCGCTCGCGCTTGTCCTTGACCGTGTTCAGAACCGAAGAGCCCTTTTCGAGCTTGCCGGAATAGATGCGGGCGAAGGTCAGCGAACCGACGAAGGGGTCGTTCATGATCTTGAACGCGAGCATCGACAACGGCTCGGCGTCGTCTGCATGACGCTCGATGTCGGCTTCGGTCTTGAAGTCGATGCCCTTGATCGCCGGAATGTCGAGCGGCGACGGCAGGTAGTCGACGACGGCGTCGAGCAGCGGCTGAACGCCCTTGTTCTTGAAGGCGGTGCCGCAGAACATCGGATGGAACTTGACGTCGATGGTGCCGCGACGAACGAGTTCGCGGATCTTATCGTTGTCGGGCATGTTGCCTTCGAGGTAGGCTTCCATCGCAGCTTCGTCGATCTCGACAACCGTCTCGATCAGCTTTTCGCGATATTCTTCAGCCTTTGCCTTCAGATCTTCCGGGATCTCGACGACGTCCCACTGGGCGCCGAGCGATTCGTCGCGCCAGATCAGAGCGTTCATCTCAACGAGGTCGATAACGCCCTTGAAGTCGCTTTCAGCGCCGATCGGCAGCTGCATGACGACGGCGGTCGCACCGAGACGGGTCTTGATCATCTCGACCGAGCGGTAGAAGTCAGCGCCGGTCTTGTCCATCTTGTTGCAGAAGATCATCCGCGGAACGTTGTACTTCTCAGCCTGACGCCAGACGGTTTCCGTCTGCGGCTCAACGCCGGCGTTGGCGTCGAGCAGCGCGATGGCGCCGTCGAGAACGCGCAGCGAACGCTCGACTTCGATGGTGAAGTCGACGTGGCCGGGAGTGTCGATGATGTTGAAGCGGCGCATCTTGCCGTCACGGCCCTTCCAGAAGGTCGTGGTGGCAGCAGAGGTAATCGTGATGCCACGCTCCTGCTCCTGCTCCATCCAGTCCATGGTGGCTGCGCCGTCGTGGACTTCGCCGATCTTGTGCGACTTGCCGGTGTAGTAAAGGATACGCTCGGTGGTCGTGGTCTTGCCGGCGTCGATATGCGCCATGATACCGAAATTGCGGTAGTCTTCGATCTTATATTCGCGAGCCATTGTGGACTGCCTTTCGATACCGTTCGGAATTACCAGCGATAGTGCGAGAACGCGCGGTTGGCGTCAGCCATCTTGTGCGTGTCTTCGCGCTTCTTGACGGCGGAGCCGCGGTTGTTGGACGCATCGAGCAGTTCGCCGGACAGACGGTCGATCATGGTGGTTTCGTTGCGCTTGCGGGCGGCGGCAATCAGCCAGCGAATGGCGAGAGCCTGGCGGCGCTCCGGACGGACGTCGACCGGAACCTGGTAGGTCGCACCACCGACGCGGCGCGAGCGGACTTCAACGTGCGGGGCAATGTTGTCGAGCGCAGAATGGAAAACCGCGAGCGGCTCCTGCTTGGACTTGCCCTGGACGGCGTCGAACGCACCGTAGACGATGTTTTCAGCAACGGACTTCTTACCATCGAGCATAATGGCGTTCATGAACTTGGTCACGACGAGGTCACCGAACTTCGGATCCGGATTGATCTCGCGCTTTTCTGCTTTATGACGTCTGGACATACTTTTTCGTCTCTTCAACCGTTAAGGCGCTTCATCACGCGGAGGACCTCGCGCAGCGCCGGATTATTCAAAACCCGAATTACTTCGGACGCTTCGCACCATACTTGGAGCGACGCTGCTTGCGGTTCTTGACACCCTGGGTATCGAGAACGCCGCGGATGATGTGGTAACGGACACCCGGAAGGTCCTTGACGCGGCCGCCGCGGATCATGACGACGGAGTGTTCCTGAAGGTTGTGACCTTCGCCGGGGATGTAACCAATGACTTCGAAGCCGTTGGTCAGGCGGATCTTTGCGACCTTACGCAGAGCCGAGTTCGGCTTCTTCGGCGTCGTGGTGTAGACGCGCGTGCAAACGCCGCGCTTCTGGGGGTTCTCCTGGAGAGCGGGAACCTTATTACGCTTTACGTTCGCCTGGCGAGGCTTGCGGATCAGCTGGTTTACGGTAGGCATTCAACCATCCCTTACGTTTATCTCAGTACCCTTGCGGGCTTGAACTCGCGCCGTCTCCGGCAATGACGCATGCTTTCCGTCAATGCGCAAAATATGGCCCGATCCGCTTCCGCAGATGGACCACAAGGAGCAGAGGACGCATGAAACTATGCGTCATGCGTGCAGCATCATGACTTCAACGTGCGTTTAGAACCTTGTTTGAGGTGAACTTCAGGGCGCGTCGCCCCGAACAGCCAAGCCTCACATGGGATCTGATGGCCGGGGTACTACTGGTTTCAACCCGTCCCGTCAAGGCCGGTTAAGAAATAAACTTGGCCGCATCACCTTGATATGCGGGCCGAACGCCCTGTTTTCACCCTTCTAGACGCATTCACGGGCCTGCGCCAAGATAAAAACTTGGGCCTTGCAGCAAAAGCGGTTAAGGAATCAGCAATTGCGGCGTTAGGTCCTCTCAGCGGATTCGACAAAGCGAATCTCCAGGAACCGAGGACAGGCGATGATCACGACACCTGATAACGACAATAATTTCGACGGACCGATGATCTTCATCATCATTGGCAAAGGCTATGAGTCCGACGCCAGCGAAGGCATCGACCTGCACATCCTGCTGAAAGCGCCCGATGACGACACTGCCGTGCGCGAAGCCTTGAACGCCCTTGCCGAGGAGGGCTTCATCGAAGCGGATCTCGACCAGATCGGCATGCTGACCGAAATCCCGGCGGAAGAGCCGCACGCCTCGGCCTACCAGGGCGCGGTCGATGGCGAGGTCGCGATCATCCGCTTCAACTGACGGGAACCGCTGGTCGCGGGCGGCGCAGCGAAACAGGCGGCGCCTACCCTCCCCTCGGACCAATCAGAGCATAACAAAAATGAAAACCGCCCGGATCGCTCCGGGCGGTTTTTCAATTCGTGGACGTCAGCTGCGGATTATTCCGCAGCCGGAGCGTTTTCAGCCATGTCCTGCAGCATCGGGGTGGCAACGGCTGCGCCGGTGCCCTTGCGACGCTCTTCGAGGATCAGCTCGTCGCGCGAGGTGGCAATGCGGCGGATCTGGGTCATGGTGCCACCGGTGCCGGCCGGGATGAGGCGGCCGACGATGACGTTTTCCTTCAGACCCTGCAGACCGTCCGTCTTGCCGGCGATTGCAGCTTCCGTCAGCACCTTGGTCGTTTCCTGGAAGGACGCGGCCGAGATGAAGGACGGGGTCTGCAGCGAAGCCTTGGTGATGCCGAGCAGAACCGGATCGCCATGGGCAGGCTTCTTGCCCTGTTCGATCAGGTGGTCGTTGACGTCTTCGAGCTCGATCCGGTCGACATTGTCGCCGACGATATAGGTCGAGTCGCCCGCATCGGTGATCTCAACCTTCTGCAGCATCTGACGGACGATCACTTCGATGTGCTTGTCGTTGATGACAACGCCCTGCAGACGATAGACTTCCTGGATTTCGTTGACGAGGTAGGAAGCCAGAGCCTCCACGCCCTTGATCGCCAGGATGTCGTGCGGAGCCGGGTTACCGTCGAGGATGTAGTCACCCTTTTCGATATAGTCGCCATCCTGAAGATGGAAGGGCTTGCCCTTCGGGATCAGGTATTCGACAGGCTCGACACCGTCTTCCGCCGGCTCGATGATGACGCGACGCTTGTTCTTGTAGTCGCGGCCGAGGCGGATCGTACCATCGATCTCTGCGATGATGGCGTGATCCTTCGGACGGCGAGCTTCGAACAGCTCGGCAACACGCGGCAGACCACCGGTGATGTCCTTGGTCTTGGCGCTTTCGAGCGGCGAACGGGCGAGAACGTCACCCTGGGAGACCTTCGTGCCCGGCTCGACCGACAGAATGGCGTCGACCGAGAGCAGGAAGCGGGCGTCACCACCGCGGGACAGCTTTGCGACATTGCCGCTGGCGTCCTTGATGACGATCGCCGGCTTGAGGTCCGAACCGCGCGGGGTCGAACGCCAGTCGATGACCTGACGCTTGGTGATGCCGGTGGATTCGTCGGTCGCTTCCAGAACCGAGAGACCGTCGACGAGGTCTTCGAACTGAACCGTACCGGCGACTTCCGTCATCATCGGGCGGGTATAGGGATCCCACTCCGCCAGACGCTGGCCGCGCTTGACCTTGTCACCTTCGTCGACATGCAGCTTCGAACCGTAGGCGACGCGCTGCGAGGAGCGCTCCACGCCACGCTCGTCCAGGATCTGGACGGTCATGTTGCGGCCCATGGCAACGAGGCTGCCTTCCGAGTTGCGCAGCACGTTGCGGTTCTTGATCTGCACCGTACCTTCGTACGAGGCTTCCAGGAACGACTGGTCGACCACGGTTGCCGTACCGCCAAGGTGGAAGGTACGCATGGTGAGCTGGGTTCCCGGCTCGCCGATCGACTGAGCGGCGATGACGCCGACGGCTTCGCCCATATTGACAGGCGTACCGCGTGCGAGGTCTCGGCCGTAGCAGACCGAGCAGACACCCGTCTGGATTTCGCAGGTCAGCGCCGAGCGGATGCGGATCGACTGGATACCGGCCTTCTCGATTTCGATGACATCGGGCTCGAGGATCATCTTGCCGGCATCGACGATGCGCTCACCCGTCACCGGATGATCGATATCGTCGAGCGCGGTACGGCCGAGGATACGGGCGCCGAGCGAGGCGACGACCTGGCCGGCATCGACGATGGCGGTCATGGTCAGGCCGGTCTCGGTGCCGCAATCGACGTGCGTGACGATGCAGTCCTGCGCGACGTCGACGAGACGGCGGGTCAGGTAGCCGGAGTTTGCGGTCTTCAAGGCGGTGTCTGCCAGACCCTTACGGGCGCCGTGCGTCGAGTTGAAGTACTCGTTGACGGTCAGGCCTTCCTTGAAGTTCGAGATGATCGGCGTCTCGATGATTTCGCCCGACGGCTTGGCCATGAGGCCGCGCATGCCGCCCAGCTGACGCATCTGGTTCGGAGAACCGCGGGCACCGGAGTGGCTCATCATGTAGATCGAGTTCATCGGCTTCTGACGGCCGGTGTTCTCATCGAATTCGACAGCCTTAATGCGGGCCATCATTTCTTCGGCGACCTTTTCGGTCGCCTTGCCCCAGGCGTCGACTACCTTGTTGTACTTTTCGCCCTGGGTGATGAGGCCGTCATTGTACTGCTGCTCGTATTCCTTCACCAGATTTTCGGTGTCGGCAACGATCTTCGCCTTGGTAGCCGGGATGACCATGTCGTCCTTGCCGAACGAAATGCCGGCGCGGCAGGCATGGGCGAAGCCGAGCTGCATGATGCGGTCGCAGAAGATGACCGTGTCCTTCTGGCCGCAATGACGGTAGACCGTGTCGATCATCTTGGAGATGTTCTTCTTGGTCATTTCCTGGTTGCAGATGTCGAAGGGCACCTTGCCGTTCTTCGGCAGCAGCTCGCCGATGAGCAGACGGCCAGGCGTCGTCTCATAGATCTTCGAGTAAGGCTTGCCATCCTCGCCGATCGACTTGAAGCGGCCGCGGATCTTGGTGTGCAGCGTGACGACCTTGTTTTCCAGCGCGTGATGCAGCTCGCCGAGATCGGAGAAGGCCATGCCTTCGCCCGGCTCGTTCTGGTTCAGGATCGACAGGTAGTACAGGCCGAGAACCATGTCCTGCGAGGGAACGATGATCGGCGCGCCGTTTGCCGGGTGCAGGATGTTGTTGGTCGACATCATCAGCACGCGGGCTTCGAGCTGGGCTTCGAGCGACAGCGGCACGTGAACGGCCATCTGGTCACCGTCGAAGTCGGCGTTGAAGGCCGTGCAGACGAGCGGGTGCAGCTGGATCGCCTTGCCTTCGACCAGGGTGGGTTCGAAGGCCTGGATGCCCAGGCGGTGCAGCGTAGGTGCGCGGTTCAGGAGAACCGGATGCTCGCGGATGACCTCGTCGAKGATATCCCAAACTTCCGGCTTTTCCTTCTCGACCAGCTTCTTGGCCTGCTTGACGGTCGAGGAGTAACCCTTGGCGTCGAGTCGGGCGTAGATGAACGGCTTGAACAGCTCGAGCGCCATCTTCTTCGGAAGGCCGCACTGATGCAGCTTCAGTTCCGGACCGGTGACGATGACCGAACGGCCGGAATAGTCGACGCGCTTGCCGAGCAGGTTCTGGCGGAAGCGGCCCTGCTTGCCCTTGAGCATGTCGGACAGCGACTTCAGCGGACGCTTGTTGGCGCCGGTGATGACGCGGCCGCGGCGGCCGTTATCGAAGAGCGCATCGACAGATTCCTGCAGCATGCGCTTTTCGTTGCGGATGATGATACCAGGCGCGCGCAGTTCGATGAGGCGCTTCAGACGGTTGTTACGGTTGATGACGCGGCGATAGAGATCGTTCAGATCCGACGTCGCGAAACGGCCGCCGTCGAGCGGAACCAGCGGGCGCAGATCCGGCGGGATGACCGGGACGACCTTCATGATCATCCATTCCGGACGGTTGCCGGACTCCATGAAGTTCTCGACGATCTTCAGGCGCTTCATCAGCTTCTTCTGCTTGAGGTCCGAGGTGGTGTCGGCAAGCTCGGAACGCAGGTCGCCAGCGATCTTTTCGAGGTTCATCGATGCCAGCATCTCGTAGATCGCCTCAGCGCCGATCATCGCGGTGAACTGGTCTTCGCCGTATTCGTCAACGGCGAGCATATACTCTTCTTCCGAGAGGAGCTGGTGCTCCTTGAGGGCGGTCAGGCCCGGCTCGGTGACGATGTAGTTTTCGAAGTAGAGAACGCGCTCGACATCCTTCAGCGTCATGTCGAGCAGCGTCGAAATACGGCTCGGCAGCGACTTCAGGAACCAGATGTGGGCAACGGGAGCGGCGAGCTCGATATGGCCCATGCGCTCACGGCGAACGCGCGACAGCGTGACTTCGACGCCGCACTTTTCGCAGATGATGCCCTTGTACTTCATGCGCTTGTACTTGCCGCACAGGCATTCGTAGTCCTTGATCGGGCCAAAGATGCGCGCGCAGAACAGACCGTCACGTTCCGGCTTGAACGTACGGTAGTTGATGGTTTCCGGCTTCTTGATCTCACCGTAGGACCAGGAGAGGATCTTCTCCGGAGACGCGATCGAAATCCGAATGGAATCGAAATTCTGTGCAGGCACCTGCGGATTGAAAAGATTCATGACCTCTTGGTTCATGCCTGTCTCCTTCATGGGCTAAAGCGCCCTCAAAATGCGATGGCCGGCGGCAAATTCCCGGGAGCCGCCTCCCTCGCTTAAACGAGAATAACCGCAAGATGCGGCGAAACTTCCCTTCCGGGCCGACACGGATACGGCGCCCGGCGGGACCGGCGTGCGCCGCATTGGCAGCGCACGCCCTATTGGTGCTTACTCGGCCGCGTCGGGCAGCTGGGTCGCCTGCGCTTCGTCAACCTTGGTGTTCTCAAGCTCGACGCTGAGGCCCAGCGAGCGCATTTCCTTGACGAGAACGTTGAAGCTTTCCGGAATACCGGCTTCGAACGTGTCGTCTCCGCGGACGATGGCTTCGTAGACCTTGGTGCGGCCGGCGACGTCGTCCGACTTCACCGTCAGCATTTCCTGCAGCGTATAGGCCGCGCCATAGGCTTCGAGTGCCCAGACTTCCATTTCGCCGAAGCGCTGACCGCCGAACTGCGCCTTGCCGCCCAGCGGCTGCTGGGTCACGAGCGAGTAAGGACCGATCGAACGGGCGTGGATCTTGTCGTCGACCAGGTGGTTGAGCTTCAGCATGTAGATGTAGCCCACGGTCACCTGGCGGTCGAACTGCTCGCCGGTACGGCCGTCATAGAGCGTCGACTGGCCGGTGTCCTTGAGACCCGCCAGACGCAGCATGTCGTTGACGTCGCCTTCGTTCGCGCCGTCGAAGACGGGCGTCGCAATCGAAACGCCGCGCTTCCACTGGTCTGCGAGACGCAGAACCGAGTCATCATCGAAGTCCTGGACCTGTTCGGCCTTGGGACCGTCCCCGACGACATCGCCGATGGTCTTGCGCAGCGGCTCGATGTTGCCGTTCGCCTTGTATGCTTCGATCAACTCGCCGATCTGGCGACCCATGCCGGCGCAAGCCCAGCCCAGGTGCGTTTCCAGGATCTGGCCGACGTTCATGCGCGAAGGCACGCCGAGCGGGTTCAGAACGACGTCGACATGCGTGCCGTCTTCAAGGAACGGCATGTCCTCGACAGGCACAATGCGCGAGACCACGCCCTTGTTCCCGTGACGGCCAGCCATCTTGTCGCCCGGCTGGATCTTACGCTTCACGGCGACGAAGACCTTGACCATCTTCATGACGCCCGGAGGCATTTCATCGCCGCGCTGGACCTTTTCGACCTTGTCCATGAAGCGCTGTTCAAGGCGCGACTTGGATTCGTCGTACTGGCCGCGGAGCGCTTCGAGTTCGCTCTGGACCTTCTCGTCCTCGACGGCGAACATCCACCACTGCGAGCGGGGATATTCGGAGACGACGGCGTTCGACAGCTCGGTGCCCTTCTTGAAGCCCTTCGGGCCGGCAATCGAGACCTGGCCGCGCAGCATGTCGATCAGACGGCCGTAGACGTTACGGTCGAGGATCGCCTGCTCGTCGTCGCGGTCCTTGGCGAGGCGCTCGATCTCTTCGCGCTCGATCGCCATCGCGCGCTCGTCCTTTTCAACGCCGTGGCGGTTGAAGACGCGCACTTCGACGATCGTGCCGTAGGTGCCGGGCGGCATGCGCATGGAGGTATCGCGCACGTCGGAGGCCTTTTCGCCGAAGATGGCGCGCAGAAGCTTTTCTTCCGGCGTCATCGGGCTTTCGCCCTTCGGCGTGATCTTGCCGACGAGGATATCACCCGGCTGAACTTCGGCGCCGATGTAGACGATGCCGGCTTCGTCGAGGTTCTTCAGCGCTTCTTCCGAAACGTTCGGAATATCGCGGGTGATTTCCTCGGGACCAAGCTTGGTGTCACGGGCCATCACTTCGAATTCTTCGATGTGGATGGAGGTGAACACGTCGTCAGCAACGATACGCTCGGAGAGCAGGATCGAGTCTTCGTAGTTGTAGCCGTTCCAGGGCATGAACGCGACGAGCGCGTTGCGGCCGAGCGCCAGGTCGCCGAGATCGGTCGACGGACCGTCGGCGAGAATGTCGCCGCGGTTGACGACGTCACCGACGGTAACCAGCGGACGCTGGTTGACGCAGGTGTTCTGGTTCGAACGCTGGAACTTCTGCAGGCGGTAGATATCGACGCCGGATTTGCCGGCTTCGAGGTCTTCCGTGGCACGGATAACGATACGCGTCGCGTCGACCTGGTCGACCACGCCGCCGCGGCGGGCGCCGATGGCGGCGCCGGAGTCACGGGCGACCACCGGCTCCATGCCGGTGCCGACGAACGGAGCTTCGGCGCGCAGCAGCGGCACGGCCTGACGCTGCATGTTCGAGCCCATGAGAGCGCGGTTGGCGTCGTCGTTTTCCAGGAACGGGATGAGCGCGGCTGCGACCGAAACAACCTGCTTCGGCGAAACGTCCATGAGGTTCATGCTGTCGCGGGGCGCAAGCATAACTTCACCGGCATGACGGCAGACGACGAATTCATCGACGAAGGAACCGTCAGGGTTCATCTCGGCGTTGGCCTGGGCGACGTAGTACTTCGCCTCTTCCATGGCGGAGAGGTAGAGCACGTCGTTCGTCACCCTGCCGTCGACGATGCGGCGGTACGGGCTTTCGATGAAGCCGTACTTGTTGACGCGCGCGAAGGTCGCCAGCGAGTTGATGAGACCGATGTTCGGGCCTTCCGGCGTTTCGATCGGGCAAATACGGCCGTAGTGCGTCGGATGAACGTCGCGGACTTCGAAGCCGGCGCGCTCGCGGGTCAGACCGCCCGGGCCAAGAGCCGAGAGACGGCGCTTGTGGGTGATTTCCGAGAGCGGGTTGACCTGGTCCATGAACTGCGAGAGCTGCGAGGAACCGAAGAATTCGCGAACGGCAGCAGCAGCCGGCTTGGCGTTGATCAGGTCCTGCGGCATGACCGTGTCGATCTCGATCGAGGACATGCGTTCCTTGATCGCGCGCTCCATGCGGAGCAGGCCGAGACGGTACTGGTTCTCCATCAGCTCGCCGACCGAACGGACGCGGCGGTTGCCGAGGTTGTCGATGTCGTCGATCTCGCCCTTGCCGTCGCGCAGTTCGACCAGCATCTTGACCACGGCCAGGATGTCGTCCTTGCGCAGGATGCGGACGGTGTCTTCGACGGTCAGGTCGAGACGCATGTTCATCTTCACGCGGCCGACGGCGGAAAGGTCGTAACGCTCCGCATCGAAGAACAGCGAGTTGAACATGGCTTCGGCCGATTCCATGGTCGGCGGCTCACCCGGACGCATGACGCGGTAGATGTCGAACAGAGCGTCCTGACGGTTCTCGTTCTTGTCAGCCGAAAGCGTGTTGCGGATGTAGGCGCCGACGTTGATGTGGTCGATGCCGAGAACCGGGATCTCGTCGAAACCGTTCGACAGGATGATGCCGAGCGTCTTCTCGTCGATTTCGTCGCCGGCTTCGAGATAGATTTCACCCGTCGAGTAATTGACGATGTCTTCGGCGAGATAGTTGCCGTAAAGGTCGTCGTCGCCGGCCTTCAGTGCCTTCAGGCCCTTGTCGGAGAGCTGGCGCAGCAGGCGCGGGGTCAGCTTCTTGCCGGCTTCCACGATGACTTCGCCGGTATCGGCGTCAACCATCTCGGTGATAGCCTTGGCGCCCTTCAGCGTTTCCGGCTTGAAGGGAATGCGCCAGCCTTCGCCGTCACGCTTGTAGAGCGATTTGGTGTAGAAGGTGTCGAGGATTTCCTCGCCGTCCATGCCGAGCGCCATCAAGAGCGACGTGACCGGAATCTTGCGGCGGCGGTCGATACGTGCGTAGACGATGTCCTTGGCGTCGAATTCGATATCGAGCCAGGAGCCGCGATAAGGAATGACGCGAGCAGCAAAGAGCAGCTTGCCGGAAGAATGGCTCTTGCCCTTGTCATGGTCGAAGAAGACGCCCGGCGAACGGTGCATCTGCGAGACGATGACGCGCTCGGTGCCGTTGACGATGAACGTACCGTTGTTGGTCATGAGCGGCATATCGCCCATGTAGACGGACTGTTCCTTGATGTCCTTGATCGACTTTGCGCCGGTATCCTCGTCGATATCGAATACGATGAGGCGCAGCGTCACCTTCAGCGGCGCGGCATAGGTCAGGTCGCGCTGACGGCATTCGTCGACGTCGAACTTCGGCGGCTCGAACTCATAGGATACGAATTCCAGCATGGACGCGCCGGAGAAATCGGTGATCGGGAAAACCGACTTGAAGACGGCCTGAAGGCCCTCGTCGGGCCGGCCGCCTTTCGGCTCTTCAACCATCAGAAACTGGTCGTAGGACGCCTTCTGAACCTCGATGAGGTTCGGCATTTCCGCGACTTCGGGGATCTTACCAAAAAACTTGCGTACGCGCCTGCGACCGTTGAACGAAAGGGTCTGAGCCATCGTCGCTCCTTCAAAATCTTGCACCCGGGCCTGCAACGGACGGGAACCGATGGCCAGTCGATCCCGTCAATCAATGGGTCGTTCAATCTCGTCCGACTCCCGAAAACGCTCAGCTCGGATTGCTGTGCTGCCCTCGGCGCGAGACTATCCTTTTGAAGAACCCATTACCCAAAAGCCGTTTTGACGCGGCTTTTGGGTAATTCGTTCAGAAAAACGGCAAATGGGAGGCAGTAGATACCGCCTCCCAAGAGCAGTCGAAGATTACTTGACGTCGGCCTTGGCGCCGGCGTCTTCAAGCTTCTTCTTGATGTCGGCGGCTTCAGCCTTGGAAACGGCTTCCTTGACAGCCTTCGGAGCGCCTTCGACGAGGTCCTTGGCTTCCTTGAGGCCGAGGCCGGTGATGGCGCGGACTTCCTTGATGACGTTGATCTTGTTGGCGCCGGCATCCGTGAGGATGACGTCGAACTCGGTCTTTTCTTCTTCAGCCGGAGCAGCTGCACCGCCTGCACCACCAGCAACGGCAGCAACAGCTACCGGAGCAGCGGCGGAAACGCCCCACTTTTCTTCGAGCAGCTTGGAAAGCTCAGCGGCTTCCAGGACGGTCAGCGAGGAGAGGTCTTCAACGATCTTTGCGAGATCAGCCATTTTCTAGTTCCTTTTGTTCGGTTCGAACTGTTGAGTATGTACAGCGAAAAACCGCCTTAAGCGGCTTCGTCCTTCTTGGCGTAGGCCGAGAACACGCGAGCAAGCTGACTTGCCGGTGCTGCAACAACGCCTGCAATGCGGGTAGCCGGAGTCTGGATCATGCCCAGCAGCTTCGCACGCAGTTCGTCCAGCGAAGGCAGGGTCGCGAGCGACTTGACACCTTCGGCGTTCAGCGTTGTCGTGCCCATGGCGCCGCCGAGAACCACGATCTTGTCGTTGGTCTTGGCGAAATCCATGACGACCTTCGGAGCGGTGATCGGATCATTGCTGTAAGCAATGAGGGTCTGACCCTTGAAGAGATTGGAAATCCCTTCCGCTTCCGTACCCTGAAGGGCAATTTTGGCCAGGCGGTTCTTCGCGACTTTGACGGTGCCGCCAGCAGCGCGCATCTTCGAACGAAAATCGTTCATCTGTGCGACTGTAGCACCAGCATAGTGGGCCACGACAACCGAGCCCGAAGCCTTGAAGACTTCGTTCAGTTCCGTGACGAATTCGCGCTTTTCCGCTCTTTCCACTGCCTATCTCCAGTTGGCGGGACCGTTTGAACGGACCCACCGGGTTGCCTTTTGCCCCCTGGGATCAAAGGAGATCCCAAGCGACGCTTGAGGATCCTGTCCCCTCGCGCTCCCGCGCCAATCAAGGCTAAAGAGGCACAAGGCATCCAAGGCTCGAACCGAGTTCCTAGAAGCGAACTTCATGCAATTCGGGTCTTACCCGTCTCATGCAGGCCAAGTGATTAAGGGAAAACCACCTGCAATCTCGGACAGGATTCCGGATTTCTCCGGAATATTCCGGCCCCTTGCGAGGCCGGAAATTCATTCACCGGGCCGAAGCCCGGCCATAACTTATGCAGTCGGGGCTGCGGTGACCGAGCCGACTTCGATCTTGACGCCCGGGCCCATGGTCGAGGAAATCGCCACGCGCTTGACGTAGTTGCCCTTGGCGCCAGCCGGCTTCGCCTTGATGACGGCGTCGGCGAAGGCGCGGATGTTTTCTTCCAGAGCCTTGGCGTCGAAAGAGGCCTTGCCGATGCCGGCATGGACGATACCAGCCTTCTCGACGCGGAACTCAACGGCGCCGCCCTTGGAAGCCTTGACGGCTCCGGCGACATCCATGGTGACAGTGCCGACCTTCGGGTTCGGCATCATGCCGCGCGGGCCGAGAACCTTACCGAGACGGCCGACGAGCGGCATCATGTCGGGGGTGGCGATGCAGCGATCGAATTCGATCTTGCCGCCCTGGACGATTTCGACGAGGTCTTCGGCGCCGACGACATCGGCACCGGCTGCCTTGGCTTCATCAGCCTTGGCGCCGCGAGCGAAGACGGCGACGCGAACCGTGCGGCCCGTGCCGTTCGGCAGGTTGACGACGCCGCGAACCATCTGGTCCGCATGACGCGGGTCAACGCCGAGGTTCATCGAGACTTCGATGGTTTCGTCGAACTTGGCGACAGCCCGTTCCTTGACCATGCCGATGGCGGTCGTCAGAGCGTAGAGCTTGGTCGGATCAACACCCTCGTTGATCTTCTGAGTGCGCTTGCCTGCCATGGTCTTAACCCACCACTTCCAGGCCCATGGCGCGGGCAGAGCCCTCGATCATCGCCATTGCACCTTCGATATCTGCTGCGTTCAGGTCCTTCATCTTGGCTTCGGCGATCGTCTTGATCTGAGCCTTGGTGAGGGTACCAGCCTTTGCGCCCTTGCCAGGCGTCTTGGAACCGGACGTAATCTTCGCTTCCTTCTTCAGCCAGTAGCTGACCGGCGGCTGCTTCATCGCGAAGGTGAAGGACTTGTCCTGGTAATAGGTGATGACGACCGGGATCGGCATACCCTTTTCCATTTCCTGCGTGGCGGCATTGAACGCCTTGCAGAATTCCATGATGTTAATGCCACGCTGACCAAGCGCCGGGCCGATCGGCGGGGACGGGTTTGCCGATCCTGCCTTGACCTGAAGCTTGAGCTGGCCTGCAACTTTCTTAGCCATATCTCTCTGCCTTTCATGAACGGCCGGTTGCCCGGCCCGTGATGCCGGATCACTCCGGCGGCTGCGGTTGCGTGGTGCGGATCATTGGGGTCCGGCTAAGACCCCTCACCTTCCACGCGGATGCGGACAAGGTCCGCGGGAAGCAGGCCGCGAAGGCCAGCTTCCAATTCTGCAATCAGACCTTCTCGACCTGAGCGTATTCCAGCTCGACCGGCGTTGCGCGGCCAAAGATCGACACTTCCACCTTCAGGCGCGAACGCTCTTCGTCCACATCCTGAACCGTGCCGTTGAACGAGGCGAAGGGGCCGTCGGAAACGCGGACCTGCTCGCCGATCTCGAAGGTAATGGATGCCTTCGGCCGCTCGACGCCTTCCTGAACCTGACCGAGAATGCGCTCGGCTTCATAATCCGGAATCGGAACGGGCTTATTATCGGAGCCAAGGAAGCCAGTCACCTTTGGCGTATTCTTGATCAGGTGATAGGCCTCATCCGTCAGATTGGCACGAACGAGAACATAACCCGGGAAAAACTTGCGCTCGCTGTCGACCTTGCGGCCGCGACGCACTTCCACCACCTTTTCGGTCGGCACGAGAATCTTCTCGAACAGATGCTCAAGCCCCTTCTGGCGAGCCTTGTTCTCGATGTCTTCAGCCACCTTCTTTTCAAAATTGGAATACGCGTGGACGATGTACCAACGTGCCGCCATTTTCATCTCCACCCGTATCAGTTGCCGATATTCAGCACGAAGCTGAGAGCCCAGCCGATCAACTGGTCAGCGGCAAAGAAAAACAGCGCGGCGAAAACCACCATCACGAGCACCATGACCGTCGAGATCATCGTCTCGCGGCGCGATGGCCATGTGACCTTGGACGTCTCGGAGCGAACCTGCTGCAGAAACGCGAATGGATTGGATTTGGATGCCATCGACTGCCCACGCAATTACGGCGCGTAAAGCTGAAACTATCAGCCCCACGCACCGCGTGTCTGTTGAACCCTAAATAAACACCGATTTCCGAATACACAAGAGGGAAACCGAAGTTTAACGAAATTAGTTGCCACCGATTATTCCCGCTTCGAAACGCTGCAAGCACGTCCGCGCTGTCCCGCATCAAGGAAAATGGCAGGGGCAGAGGGGCTCGAACCCCCGACCTGCGGTTTTGGAGACCGCCGCTCTACCAACTGAGCTATACCCCTTCATGCCTGTCATTCAGCGCCCGGGCCAAGGCCCGCAAATCGCTGCCGAAAAGCATGGCGACCCTTTAAGACGACGGCGCGGGATTGGCAAGCACGATTTTCGATTTTCAAAGCCATTCTCCTCATATGCGGAGAAATGGCTTTTTCAATCGCGCGGCCGGAAGCTGCTCAGACCTTCACGTATTTCCGCCAATCGTGCTCTTCCCTGAAGCCCAGCACCTCGCGGATCTTGCGGTTGGAAAGAAGCCCTTCATATTCGCCGATCTCGCGGGTGAAAGGCACATTCGGGAAGAATCGCTTCGCAAGTTCCTTCGATGGCGTATTGGCCGAGACGGTGTCGTTGGCCGCATTGAAGACCTGGTAACCGAGACCATCCTTCTCGATGCAGAGATGGCATATCTGGCCGAGGTCGCGGGCGTCGATATAACTCCAGGCGATGCGCTTGCGCATTTCGGGGTTGGCGAAATAGGTGGGGAACTTCTCGTATTCGTGCGGCTCGATGACGTTGCCGATGCGCAGCGCATAGATGTCGAAGCCCGACCGTTCGGCAAAGGCGCGCGCAGTCTTTTCGTTCACCACCTTGGAAAGACCGTAGGAATCCATCGGATTGACGTCGTAGTCCTCTTCCAGCGGGAACTGGTGGAAATCGCGATGCCCCTCGGCGAAGCAGACGCCGTAGGTCGTTTCGCTCGACGCGACGATGATCTTCCGGATGCCGAGCTTCACCGCCGCCTCGATGACATTGTACGTGCCCATCGTGTTGATGCGGAAGGTCTCGTTGTCAGGCTTGATCAGGATGCGCGGGATGGCGGCGAAATGCACGACGGCATCGAAGGGCTGAACGCCCCTGCCCGCGTCGAGATCGGGAAAATCGCGATGCATCGAGAGCGCGTTGAAGACCTGGCCGCTGTCGGTGATGTCGGCGATGAGGTTGGTGACGCCGGGGCTGTCCAGCGGCACGAGATCGAGGTTGTGAACCTCGTAACCGGCATTAATGAGCCACGGCACGGCATGGCGACCTGCCTTGCCCGAACCGCCTGTGAACAGGATACGTTTCTTCATTGGAATATCCTCCGCGTCATGAAGCCGGAGGCATAGTTAGACGCTTCCGCGCGAAGAGCAAGCGAGCGTCCTGCAAGGGGTTTCACCCCGCCTCGCCAGAAGCACGCTATCTGGGAGCACCTGGCCAATTATTGCCCTCTCACCGCAGCCCCCTGCGATGAGCTGGAAAGCGCGTCACTTGACGACGCTTACCTCATTGATCTGCACGCCGGCCGCCTGAACGACCTCTTGCGGAATTGCAGCGATGAAAAACATCGTGAAAACATACATCGCGAATATCGTCGCAACGAATGTGGCCTTTGGAATCATCCGGGCTCTCCTCTTTACAAGGAGGAGTCTGGACTAAAATGAGCCAATCACAACCGGTTTCTGAACGTGAGATGAACAAAATACTGTGACGGGCCAACTTAACGATATTTTTACAACACCTGTTAAACGAACCGGAAGGCATCAAAAACGAAAAACCCCGCTGTTTCCAGCGGGGTTTTCCTGATTGTGGATAACCTAAATGGTTACTCGACGATCGAAGCGACGATACCGGCGCCGACAGTGCGGCCGCCTTCGCGGATGGCGAAGCGCAGCTTTTCTTCCATCGCGATCGGAACGATCAGCTCGACGGCAACCGTGACGTTGTCGCCCGGCATAACCATTTCCGTGCCTTCCGGCAGCGTTACGATGCCCGTAACGTCCGTCGTGCGGAAGTAGAAC
>NZ_JARWKX010000050.1:0-3603 GCF_047445895.1 Rhizobium sp. BR 249
CTTCGGCGCAGCTCGAATCCTACCGGCGCGAATTGCTGCCGCAGGCGCCGCGGCTGGACCCGGCCGAGCCGGCCCCGATCGATCCGCGGCTGGACGCGCTGCGCCGCGAACTGCGCCGCGAGGAGCCGGTCTTTCCCCGGCCGGCGCCACCGACCGACCAGCCGCCGATCACCCGCCGGGAGCCAGGCACGTCGCTGCGCGAAAGCATCCTGAAAAAGCCGCTGAGCAGCCTTTACAACAAGGATTGACGTTCGAGCTCGATCAGCGGCCGGGCGGCATCGAGCACGCGCTGCCGGTCCGCCGGCCCAAGCGGCAGGAGGGGACGCGGAAGCTCCGCCCGGACATCCAGAAAATGCCCGGCCAGCATATAGATCACGCGAATGCTTCCATATGCCTTAAACAGGTCCCAGAGCGGCTGCAGCAGGCCATCGAGCCGGCGCGCCTCACCGTCATTGCCGGCCATCGCGGCTCTGGTCAAAGCAAGCGCCGTGCGCGAAAGCAGGCCGCCGATGACGCTGTACCAGGCGTCCGCGCCTGAAGAGAGCGCTTCGGCAGCACCCCAATCGCCGCTGTAGCCGATCGCGAGATCGGTCTTTTCCCGCAATAGCGCAAGCTCCCCTCGCAGGTCGCCATCAACAGGCAGCGGCATCTTCACCGCTTTGATCGTCTCCATATCGGAGAGGCGCTGCAGAAGCTCGCGGCTGAAGGTGAAGTGCGTCGTGCCGGGATTGTTGTAGATGCAGAGCGGCAGCCCGGTCGCCTTCGCCACGGCGAGGAAGTGCTGGTAGGCCTCCTCCTGGGTCAGCGGCGTATAGGATACGGGCGCAAGCAGAAGCGCATCCGCACCGGCAGCCTCGGCATCCCTGGCGAGATCCACGGCATGGTCCGTCCTCAACGCGCCAGCGCCGACGACGAGCGGAACACGGCCTTTGACGCATTCGACCGCCGCCTTGACGGCCCGCAGCCGCTCCTCGCGCGTGAGATAGGCATAGATCCCGGTGCTGCCGAGAAGGCCGATGGAAGCGACACCTGCCTCGCACAACCGTTCCAGCAAGCGGCCGAGCCCCTCGGTGTCGACCCGGCCCCCCGGATCGGCAGGCGTTGGCGGAAAGGCCGAGAGGCCATGAAACGGCGAAGGAGACATGATGCAGTCCTCAAAGGGCGGTCAATGGGAGAACAGCAGGCGCGAACCCGCGCCGGCGAAGAAGACGGCAAGACCTGCCTCGATCCAGCGGCGCGCCCGCGCGTAGCCGCGCACCATCGGCGCCGTCGAGAAGAGCACGGCATAGCCTGAAAATATCGAGATCCCGAGCAGCACGCAGCCGCCGAAAGCCATGACGGCCATTTCAGGCGAAGCGCCGGGCTTGAGGCCGAGCGACATGATCGCCACCCAGGCCAGCACCGCCTTCGGGTTTCCGAGATGCATGAGGATTCCACGCCGATACAGCGCGCCGAGCGCAGCGGCAGGCCGGGCGGACTCGCCTGCCGGCACATCCGTGGCAACGGCCGAGCGAGCCGCCTTCCAGGCGAGCCAGAGCAGGTAGAGCCCACCCGCGAGCTTGAGGAGGATGAGGGCATGAGCATAGCCAACCAGCAATGTGGAAATGCCGGTGACCGCGATCAGGCCCCAGCAGGTCGACATGGTGATCACCCCGGCGGCGAGCACAAGCGCCGGCCGGCGCCCCTGGCGCATCGCCACGTTCATGATGGCCATGTTGCTTGGCCCGGGGCTGCCTGCCGCGATGACATAGGCGATATAAACGACGAGAAGATCCTGCATTTCCATCTTCCAGAGGCCGCCACTCGCTTTCTTCTCGCGGAAAATTGGTTCATCATGAAGCGCCATTTTCAAGAATCTTCATGGACCATTTTCAATGTCCAAACGGCGCAGCACCATCGAAATCCCTTCGCTCCATGCGATCGATCGAACGGCCAATATTGGCCGCCAGCTTGCACAGGCTCTCAGGAACGCCATTGCCCGCGGCGAGCTGAGGCCGGGCGAACGCCTTCCCTCGACGCGCACGCTCGCGGCCTCCCTGAGGATCGCCCGCGGCACCGTCGTCGAGGTATTCGACCAACTGACCGCCGAAGGCTATCTCGAAGCAAGAGTCGGGGCCGGAACCCGTATTGCCGCGGCTCTGATGGATGCGGCCCCGGCGTTTGCGCCGCCACCGGCAACGCCGGCTGCGGATAGCCTGGACCTGCCTGCCCCGGCCGCCCGGCTGATATCGGTCGCCCGCGCCCTCGCCCCTCACCCGCCCGTTCCCTTCGCCATCGCCGTCCCGGCCTCCGGCATCGCGCCGGACGACAACTGGCGCCGTCTCGGCAATCGGGTGCGCGCGTCGAGAGAGGCTGCCCCATCGGGCTATCAAGATCCGATGGGCCTGCTCGAACTCAGGGTCGCCATTGCCGAACACGTCCGCCGCGCCCGCGCGGTTCATTGCGAACCGGAACAGGTCGTCGTCACATCGGGCACCCAGCAGGGCCTCTACATGGCCGGCCGCGTGCTTCTCTCGCGCGATGATCCTGTCTGGGCCGAAGACCCGGCCTATCCCGGCCTCACCGCCGTGCTCGACGATCTCGGCCTGCGCACGCACCGCGTCCCGGTCGATGCGCAGGGAATGAACGTGGAGCGCGGCCTCGAACTCTGCCCGCAGGCGCGCGCCGCCTTCGTGACG
The DNA here is from genome assembly GCF_047445895.1 of Rhizobium sp. BR 249. Lineage (NCBI taxonomy): Bacteria > Pseudomonadati > Pseudomonadota > Alphaproteobacteria > Hyphomicrobiales > Rhizobiaceae > Rhizobium > Rhizobium sp. BR 249. The sequence goes on from NZ_JARWKX010000050.1 coordinate 2,679, forward strand.
GCGTCGCACCAATACCCGATCGGCATGCCGCTCAGCATGGCGCGGCGCAACGCCCTGATCGCCTGGGCCGACCAGGCCCGCGCCTGGATCGTCGAGGACGATTACGACAGCGAATTGCGTTACGCCGGCCACCCCTTCCCCTCGATGCAGGGCCTTTGTCCCTCACGCGTCATCTATCTCGGCACCTTCAGCAAGGTGCTCTTTCCTTCGCTGCGCTTAGGTTATGTCATCGCCCCTCCTCAGCTCGCGGAAGCCTTCGCCGGTGCGCGCGCCATTCTCGACCGGCATTCGCCGACATCAGAACAGCACGTTCTCGCCGCTTACATGAAGGAGGGTTATTTCGAAGCCCATATCCGCCGCATCCGCGGCCTCTACGCCGAACGCCGCGCCATCCTGCTGTCGGCACTGGAGCAGGCCTTGCCCGAGGGGTGCCGTATCGAGCCGAGCGACCAGGGCATGCATATTCTCCTCTGGCTGCCCGAGGGGACCGATGACGTGCGGATCGCGACACGCGCCCTGTCTGCCGGCATCGCAGTGCGCGCCATCTCCCCCATGTATGCCGGCCAGCTGGCCCGCCCCGGCCTGATGCTCGGTTTCGGCGGCTTTCTGCCGGAACAGCTGAAGACAGCGGTCGGCGAACTCGTCGCACTGCTGCGCCGGCAGATGCATGATGGAAAAGCGGCAAGCAAAGGCGGCTAGAGCATGTCGCGCAAAAGTGTGCAGCGGTTGTCTAATCGCATTGCCTTAGTCAAGGCTGTTTTGTCATTAGGCATCGGCGCCGCTTTTGGGGACGGCGTAGCGCGGTGGATTCGATTGGTTGGGCGATGTTGTCTTCAAAGCTGTCCAGCGCCGGGAGCAGGGTTGTCTGCGCGGTCGGCACACGGCCGCCGCATGATGGGTCTTCGCAGGCAGGACCTTCCTATGT
>NZ_JARWKX010000051.1:0-2418 GCF_047445895.1 Rhizobium sp. BR 249
GTTGGGGAGGGGTCTTGGTTCGGGGTACGAACCGGACAGTCATGATTTAAAGGGGACGGGGACGGTGGCGGCCGTCGGGGGCGTCAGGCCTGCACGATGCCGAGCAGGACGGCCTTGGCGATTGCCTGGAAGCGGTTGTTGGCGCGGAATTTCAGGATGATTCCGGCTTCGAGATCCTTGGTCTCGTCATGCTTCAGGTCGAGCGCCCGGGCGATGCGCTGGGTGGAATAGCCCTCGGCCATCAGTTCCAGACAGCGAAGCTCCGGCGGGGTGAGGCTGGAACTGTCCTGATTGTCGTTGAGCGGCGTCATTTCCATGCTGCCGTCGAAATCCAGGAGGTCGCCGACCTGCTGGAGCTGGCGGTGCAGCGTCGACATCTCGGCCGTCAGCTCGCGCTTGCGTACCTGCAGGGCCTCGCGGAACATCGATTCGGCCCGTTCCTGCGAATCGGCCTTGCGAAGCTCGTCCATCAATTCCTGGATGACGGCGATCGGCATGCCCGTTTCGCGGCAGACGGTGATGACGGCCATGCGCATCACGTCGTCCTCTCCGTAGACCCGCATCAGGCCGATGCGATTGGCTGAGATCAATCCCTTTTCTTCGTAGAAATGCAGTGTCCTGTGCGTGACGCCGAATGCGTTTGCCATATCGGCAATTGGCACGGGACCATCAGGCAGATCCGGCGGCAGCGCAGCCGAAGGCAGAAACCGGTATCTGGACCGGGCCTCCGAAGCGATACCGGCGGTAGCAAACAGGCGTTTGGAACCGTCTGGCATGAACCCTCCTAGGGCATGTTGTTGCACCTCATGCGGTTTGCCAGTTGCTTCCCGGTCGCGGCGAGTGGGGTTTTCCTCTGAGCGTTCTGGTATGGGAAAAGAAGCAGTACGCGGCCTACGTTTACGCGACACAATGTCCACGTTATGCGTGAACGATCTTTTTTATAAGTGCTAAAAATAATCTCTTTTAAATGGGATAGCAACGTGACGGCATGTTTTGCAGGCTTTGCGTGACGGGCCGCCGCAAAAGCACGCGCTGCGCCGGCGCATCAGCCGGGCTTCTTCGAAGGCGACGGGAACTACTATTTACGGTACGCCGCTGTACTGTAATGCCGATCCATCAGCGATCGGTATTGCATCCATCTGCGATTCTCGTTGGCCATCGCCGGGCACTTGGCTTAAAAGCGGGGCCTCCCGTTTTCCGAGACCGATGGATCATCCGCCATGCCAGCCAAGCTCTCCGTCAACCTCAATGCCGTCGCCATGCTGCGCAACCGGCGCGATCTGCCCTGGCCGAGCGTCGAAGCGCTCGGGCGGATCGCCCTTGCCGCGGGCGCCAGCGGCCTGACGGTGCATCCCCGCCCCGACCAGCGCCACATCAGATTTTCCGACCTTCCCGTCATCCGCAACCTGATCGACGACGAATTCCCGAAGGCCGAGTTCAACATCGAGGGTTATCCCACCGAGGAATTCCTCAAACTCTGCGCGGGTGCCGCGCCCGAGCAGGTGACGCTGGTGCCGGACGATCCTTCGCAGGCGACCTCCGATCACGGCTGGGATTTCCGCAAACACCAGGCGTTCCTCACCGATGTCGTCGCGCGGCTGAAGAAGATGGGATGCCGGGTCTCGCTCTTTGCCGACGGTGACGGCGACGCGGAAGCAGTCAAGATCGCCAAGGCGGTCGGCGCCGACCGGATCGAACTTTACACCGGCCCCTACGGCGGCTGCTACGACGCGCCGGAACGGGCTGTGCCGATTCTCGAGGCGCTGGGGAAAACGGCGGATGCGGCGCTGGCGATCGGCCTCGGCGTCAATGCCGGGCATGATCTGACGGTGGCGAACCTACCTGATCTGGTGAAGCGTATTCCGGATCTCGCCGAGGTTTCCATCGGCCATGGGCTGACTGCGGATGCGCTGGAATATGGCATGGCGGAAACGGTGCGGCGGTTCTGCAGGGCTTGCGGGCAGAAGGTTTGAGAGAGGTCGTTGCCTCAGTTTTTGACCGGAATCGAGACATGGCGTTTCTGGCCGTAGGCGCAGTATACGTATCGGGTCTTCCGCGCCCAAGGACTTGGGCGCACTGGATTCCTGTGACAAGCACAGGAATGAGGGAGAGTAAATTAAGCGCCTTCGGCAGAATTTTCCGTTGCCATTGAGGCAACAGGTGATGGGAAGTCCTAGCTCTCCTCCCTTGTATCTGCACGTTAGCGATTTCGTGCGATGGAAGCGATTGAGCCTCTGGTCGGGTGGCCACCCGACCAGAGGCGTGACGAAGTCGCCCGTCCCCCCTCCGGTTACAACCGTGGATGAGCCTGGGATCTTCGTCATCGTCACGCACGACCGAATAGTCGCTTGGTTCCAATCGCACGCACAAGGCAGGTTACCGTGAACAGAGTTATATGTGGAGTGGATGTTTCGAAGG
>NZ_JARWKX010000052.1:0-2212 GCF_047445895.1 Rhizobium sp. BR 249
GTCTCTTTCAATGAAACATCAAGCCCGATATATTGGTCCATGGTTGCCTCCATTCGATGTTTGGGCCCGGTTCAATCGTGAGCCCGTTTTGCCATCTTACCGGGGGCAACCACCCCAGACAGCCATCATCTGATAAATATGACATGGGGTGATCGCGCCGCGATTACCCCATGTTTTGCGTCCGGAATTGCGTGAAAACCAAGATCTAGAGCAGTTCCGTGATTCGAAGAAAAGCGGAATTGCTCTAGATCCTCCTTGGCGTATCCGCCAGGACACGCCAAGGAGGATCTATGCATGAGCAGCGCATGGCCCTGATCTCGAGGCGACCCCGATCTCACGCGACCGGGACCAGCGTCTTTTCTGCGTCCGGCCCTTGAATAACCGCAATCGCCACTTATTTAGAGATTATAAAATTTGTCTCTGACGGCTGACCACGGATGTACTGGCAGCCGTCATCGAGACAGATTGAGGAAGGTCGGTGCGAGTTTCGCCCGGCCTTTTTTCTTGTCCTCGTCAACGACGGCGACGCGCCAGGCTACCAGCCGCTTTTGCGCTTCTTGCTGTCGAACCCCTTATAGGGATCGTAATTATAGGTGCGCGAACCGCCTCCGTAGACGGTTTCGGTGTAGCTGCCGCCGAGGTTCTGCCGGGTCTGCGAATAGGGATCGCCGTTGCGGTTCGTGTTGTAGCTGCCGCCGGAATTCCGCTCCATCGTGTAGGTATCGCGGCCCTCAGTCCAGCACGGACCGGAGATGAGCTCGCAGCCGGCAAAAGCCTGGCCTGATATCAGCATCGCCACCACAAAAACGAATGCACGCATGATAGTCTCCCAAAGTGAAGGTTGAAGGCTTCAACCCTTGCCATAAAGCTCTGATTTCATTCGTTCCCTCCCTGCCCTTCCCGCCTCGCCGCCCTGCGCCGGGCAAGCCGATCCCGTTCGCGCCTTTTCAGGCTCGTCGACTTGGCGATGCTTGGCTTCAGAGGCTAAAGCGCGTCGCGATCTTTCAGATCCGCTCCTCGCGCTTTAGGTCTTTGTTGCTACGCATGTCGTTATCGCAAAACATGGGGTAATCGCGGCGCGATCACCCCATGTCATATTTATCAGATGATGGCTGGCTGGGGTGGTTGCCCCCGGTAAGATGGCAATACGGGCTCACGATTGAACCGGGCCCAAACATCGAATGGAGGCAACCATGGACCAATATATCGGGCTTGATGTTTCATTGAAAGAGACTGCGATCTCGATCCGGCAGGGAGGTAAGCGGATCTGGCGGGGGAAATGCGCTTCGGACCCCAAACTTCTGGCAGAGATGATCCGCAAACATGCTCCGCACGCCAAGCGCGTTGTTTTCGAGACGGGACCGTTGTCGACGTGGTTCTATCATGSGCTGATCGACGAAGGCGTGCCGGCGATCTGCATTGAAGCGCGGCACGCACAAAAGGTCTTGAACGAGACGCTCAACAAGACGGATGCCAATGATGCGGATGGCTTGGCGCAGCTGGCCGAAGCCGGCTTCTACAAGCCTGTCCGGGTAAAGGCTTTCGACAGCATGCTGACGCGCACGCTGGTGACGGCCCGCAATCAGCTCCTGAACATCTCAACCCAGCTTAGCAACCAGATCCGCGGCGTGATGAAGACGTTCGGYCTTATCGTTCCCAAAGGAACAGGTCGGGTGTTTGATGGCCATGTGAGGAAACTCCTGGATGGCAATGACGGCCTTGCCATGATCATCATGCCTCTGCTTGACGCCTGGTACGGCATACGCTTGCGTACGGCCGATCTTGATCGCCAGTTGGTCGCAGCCGCACGCCAGAGCCGGGCTGCGAAACTGTTGATGACGATCCCGGGCATCGGCGCCGTCACGGCCGTCTCTTATGTCGCCGCGATTGAAGATCCGGACAACTTCAAAACGTCGCGCTCGGTGGGCGCCTGGCTCGGGCTGACGACGCGGCGCTACCAGTYAGGCGAAGTCGACTACGATGGCCATATCTCTCGAAGAGGCGACTCCTATCTGCGGGGGCTGCTTTATGAAGCGGCGACGGTGATCCTTACCAGAACCAGTGCCAGCAACGAGAGCAGTCTCAAAAGTTGGGGGCTTAAGCTGCGTGAGCGGTTGGGCTTCAAGCGTGCTGCGGTGGCACTCGCCCGAAAGCTTGCGGTCATCATGCACAGCATGCTCAAGACAGGAGAAGGGTTCAACAGATTGGCCGG
>NZ_JARWKX010000053.1:0-1605 GCF_047445895.1 Rhizobium sp. BR 249
ACGCTCGGTTCGTCGCTCAACGGCGCCTATGGCAGCCTCGTGCTCAACGCATCGGGCGTCTATAACTATACCGTCAACGAGACCAATGCTTCCGTGCAGGCGCTGCGCCTGTCCACCAACACGCTGAGCGATGTCTTCAGCTACACGATGCGCGATACCTCGGGCGCCATCGCCACGGCAAACCTCACCGTCACCATCCATGGCGCCAACGACGCGCCGGTGCTCGCCGTCCAGACCGCCGGTCAGAACGCCACCGTCGGCTCCGCCTTCTCCTTCGTGCTGCCGACCACCACCTTCAGCGATGTCGACAGCAACGAAACGCTGGCCTATGCGGCAACCGCCGCCGACGGCACGGCGCTGCCCGCCTGGCTCGCCTTCAACGCCTCGACGCGCACCTTCTCCGGCACACCGACGACAGCAGGCACATACGGCGTCAGGGTGACGGCCACCGATCTCGGCGGTCTCTCGACCAACGAGACCTTCAATATCACCGCGACAGTGGCGCCTACGACCTACAGCCTGTTCAACGCTTCCAGCACGCCGGCCCAGACGAACCTCAATGACGGCCAGCAGCTCGGGCTCGGCGTCAAGTTCCAGTCGAACGTCGCCGGTGACATTACCGGCATCAAGTTCTACCGCAGCGCCAACGACAACGGCCAGAACGTCGTCGAYCTGTGGACCACCACCGGCACCAGGCTTGCCACCGCCACCTTCAGCAACACCACCGCGAGCGGCTGGCAGACGGTGAACTTCACGACGCCCTTTACCATCGCCGCCAACACCACCTACATCGCCTCCTACCACACGACAGGCGCTTACGTGGCGACGAACAATTTCTATACGACCGCCGTCACCAGCGGTCCGCTGACGGCTCAGTCGAGCGCCGTCGCTGGCGGCAATGGCGTCTATGCCTATGGCGGAACCGCGACCACGAGCATTTTCCCGAATGCCACCTTCAACGCTGCCAATTATTTTGCGGATGTGGTCTTCCGGCCATCATCTCCCAACAACACACCGACAGCGGTTGCCGATGCGGGAGACGCGACCGAGAAAGGCGGCGTTGCCAACGGCTCGGGCGGCGTGGCCGCCAGCGGCAACGTGCTCACCAATGACACCGATCCGGATACCGGCGATACCAAGACGGTGACGGCGGTCAGCTTCGGCGCGACGTCAGGCACGCTCGGTTCGTCGCTCAACGGCGCCTATGGCAGCCTCGTGCTCAACGCATCGGGCGTCTATAACTATACCGTCAACGAGGCCAACAGCGCCGTGCAGGCGCTGCGCCTGTCCACCAACACGCTGAGCGATGTCTTCAGCTACACGATGCGCGATACGTCGGGCGCCACATCAACGGCAAACCTCACCGTCACCATCCACGGCGCCAACGACGCGCCGGTGCTCGCCGTCCAGACCGCCGGCCAGAACGCCACCGTCGGCTCCGCCTTCTCCTTCACGCTGCCGACGACCACCTTCAGCGATGTCGACAGCAACGAAACGCTGGCCTATGCGGCAACCGCCGCCGACGGCACGGCGCTGCCCGCCTGGCTCGCCTTCAACGCCACGACGCGCACCTTCTCCGGCACGCCGACGACATCAGGCACMTAC
>NZ_JARWKX010000054.1:0-1206 GCF_047445895.1 Rhizobium sp. BR 249
GCCCCCTCATCCGACCCTTCGGGCCACCTTGCATAAGAGATGTTGTATAAGGTGACTGCCTTTGGCCGGGCGGCCGCCCGGCCAAAGGCGCGCCGATTGTCGGATCGCAGCCACCAGAACCTTTAGGGTTGGGGAGAAGCAGGATCGCGATCGGCTCCTCATCGTGGCCCGAATGGTTGCTGGAACAACCTGGTTCGTATGCAAGGCAGGGACGACAAGGATGGCTGAGATTATCACGAAAGCCGCTGGTATCGATACCGGCAAAATGTGGCTCGACATCGCTACCTACCCGGTGAGCGACAGACTGAAAGTGCCCAACACCGCCGAAGGCTGGAAGACGTTGGTCGACTGGCTCAAGCAGCGTGGGATCGAACGGATCGGCATCGAAGCATCTGGCGGCTATGAGCGCGGCGTCATTGCGTATCTGCATAAGAGAGGCCTTGAGGTCATCCTGCTGCAGCCGCGCCAGGTCCGTGCTTTCGGCCTCTACAAGCTGCGCCGCGCCAAGAACGACCGGCTCGACGCCGCCCTGATCGCAGAATGCGCCGCCTGGTCGACGGCGTCGCGCCAACCGCCCGACAGCCGCCTGGCAGCCTTTGGCGAATGGCTGCTGTACATCGAGCAGATCGAGGCCGACATAGCCTGCTTGAAGACCCGTCGCGAGCGTTTCACCGATCGACGCATCCTCAAGGAAATCGACCGAGCCATCGACGGGCTCAAGCAGCGTGGCAAGGCCGAGCTCGCCCGGCTGCAGACCGCCATCCGCAAGCATGATGACCTCGCCGGCAGGCTGGACCTGATCGAAAGTGTCGATGGCATCGGCATGCGCACGGCGCTCACCCTGGTCATCCTGATGCCCGAACTCGGCAAGCTCGACCGCCAGGAGATCGCCGCGCTGACCGGCGTGGCGCCTTATGACGACCAGAGCGGCCAGCGTGACGGCGAGCGCCATATCGCCGGCGGCCGGGCGCGCGTGCGCAGAGCGCTGTTCAATGCCGCCTTACCGGCGTCGCAGCGCTGGAACGAGGTGCTGGTGGCGCTCTACAGACGCCTCGTCGAAAAAGGTAAAGCCCACAGAACGGCCCTCATTGCATGTGTGCGCAAACTTATCATCTTCGCCAACACAGTCCTCAAACGCCAAACCCCGTGGGTAAAAAATCCCCCGCCGCAAAGGTCTTCAGCTTAATGGTTGCGCTTCTCCCCGCT
>NZ_JARWKX010000055.1:0-988 GCF_047445895.1 Rhizobium sp. BR 249
GAAGTGATGACCGTGCAGCTCGACGGCCCGAAGGCCGGCGAAGTGCTGGTGGAGGTCAAGGCGACCGGCGACATCGGCAAGGACCTGAAGCGGGTCAGGAACGTCAAGCCGCTGTGGTCGAAGTTCGGCACGGCGCTCGGCGTGGCGCTCGGCGGTCTCGACATGTGGACCAACACGCTGTTCGGCTTCTCCTTCTTCGGCACGCTTGGTCATGGCAAGACGGATGCGCAGTCATTGGAGCCTGCTGCAAACCACAAGCCGATCGCCTATCCGAAGCCGGATGGCGTTTTGACCTTCGACCGTCTGTCCTCGGTGTTCCTGTCGAACACCAATCACGAGGAGGACCAGCCGGTGCATTTGCAGGTCAAGGACATGGGCCTGCAGAAGCGATCGGAGCACGATATCTATGCCGGTCCGTCGACGCGCTACTGTCCGGCCGGCGTCTATGAGTGGGTGGAGAAAAACGGGCAGGACACTTTCGTCATCAACGCCCAGAACTGCGTGCACTGCAAGACCTGCGACATCAAGGACCCCAACCAGAACATCAACTGGGTGCCGCCGCAGGGCGGTGAAGGTCCGGTCTATCCGAATATGTGACAACCGAAAATTCAATTTAAGAGGAAGGATATCGAAATGGACGTTCGCGCCGCCGTTGCCGTTCAGGCAGGAAAACCGCTCGAAGTGATGACCGTGCAGCTCGACGGCCCGAAGGCCGGCGAAGTGCTGGTGGAGGTCAAGGCGACCGGCATCTGCCACACCGACGATTTCACCCTGTCGGGCGCCGACCCGGAAGGTCTCTTCCCCGCCATTCTCGGCCATGAAGGCGCCGGCATCGTCGTCGACGTCGGCCCGGGCGTCACCTCGGTCAAGAAGGGCGATCACGTCATTCCGCTTTATACGCCCGAATGCCGCGAGTGCTATTCCTGCACGTCGCGCAAGACCAATCTCTGCACCTCGATTCGATCAACCCAGGGGCAGGGCGTGATGC
>NZ_JARWKX010000056.1:0-976 GCF_047445895.1 Rhizobium sp. BR 249
TTCGTCCAGACCGTGTCCGTTCCTGCGGCGGCGTTCTCGACGACGACGTCGCCGACATTGTCGACGACATAGGTGTCGTCGCCCACTCCGCCGATCAGGCTGTCGGCGCCAAACCCGCCATTCAGCACATCATTGCCGGCGCCGCCGGTGATAACGTTGGCCAGCGCATTGCCGGTGCCCGTGAAGTTGCCGGATCCCGTGTAGCTCAGGTTCTCGACATTGGTCAGCGCGGCGATCGAGTAGGCTGAAAGCACCGTCCGCAATTCGTCAGTGCCGCCGCCCGCCGCCTCGACGATCACATCGCCCGCATTGTCGACCACATAGATGTCGTTGCCCGCGCCACCGCGCAGACTGTCGGCGCCGGCGCCGCCGTCCAGCAGATCGTTGCCGGTGCCGCCGACGATCGTGTTGGCAAGCGCATTGCCGGTTCCGGTAAACGCCCCGGTGCCGAAGTAGGTGAGGTTCTCGGTATTGGCGCCAAGCGTGTAGGCGCTCAGGTTCGTCCAGACCGTGTCCGTTCCTTCGGCGGCGTTCTCGACGACGACGTCGCCGACATTGTCGACGACATAGGCGTCGTTGCCCACTCGACCGATCAGAGTGTCGGCGCCAACCTCGCCATTCAGCACATCATTGCCGGCGCCGCCGGTGATAACGTTRTCGAGCGCATTGCCGGTTCCGGTAAACGCCCCCGTGCCGAAGGAGATGAGGTTCTCGGYATTGGCGCCAAGCGTGTAGGTGCTCAGGTTCGTCCAGACCGTGTCCGTTCCTGCGGCGGCGTTCTCGACGACGACGTCGCCGACATTGTCGACGACATAGGTGTCGTCGCCCACTCCGCCGATCAGGCTGTCGGCGCCAAACCCGCCATTCAGCACATCATTGCCGGCGCCGCCGGTGATAATGTTGGCCAGCGCATTGCCGGTGCCCGTGAAGTTGCCGGATCCCGTATAGCTCAGGTTCTCGACATTGGTCAGCGTAG
>NZ_JARWKX010000057.1:0-769 GCF_047445895.1 Rhizobium sp. BR 249
CGAGAACCTCATCTCCTTCGGCACGGGGGCGTTTACCGGAACYGGCAATGSGCTCGACAACGTTATCACCGGCGGAGCGGGGATCGAYACGCTGAAGGGCGGRGCGGGCGACGACACCTATGTCATCTCCACCGGCGACGTCGTCGTCGAGAATGCCGACGAGGGTATCGACACRGTTCGCGCGCTGGCAAACTATACGCTYGGCAGCAATGTCGAGAACCTCACCTATATCGGCACGGSAGCSTTTACCGGAACCGGCAATGCGCTCGACAACGTTATCACCGGCGGCGCCGGCAACGATGTGCTGAATGGCGAGGTTGGCGCCGACACTCTGATCGGTCGAGTGGGCAACGATGCCTATGTCGTCGACAATGTCGGCGACGTCGTCGTCGAGAACGCCGCCGAAGGAACGGACACGGTCTGGACGAACCTGAGCGCCTACACRCTTGGCGCCAATACCGAGAACCTCACCTACTTCGGCACCGGGGCGTTTACCGGAACCGGCAATGCGCTTGCCAACGCGATCGTCGGCGGCGCCGGCAACGATCTGCTGGACGGCGGCGCCGGCGCCGACAGTCTGCGCGGTGGCGCGGGCAACGACATCTATGTGGTCGACAATGCGGGCGACGTGATCGTCGAGGCGGCGGGCGGCGGCACTGACGAATTGCGGACGGTGCTTTCAGCCTACTCGATCGCTACGCTGACCAATGTCGAGAACCTGAGCTATACGGGATCCGGCAACTTCACGGGCACCGGCAATGCGCTGGCC
>NZ_JARWKX010000058.1:0-542 GCF_047445895.1 Rhizobium sp. BR 249
GGCCGGTTCCTACGACACGATCGGCCGGTTCCTACGACACGATCCTCTCGGCCGCCACTTCGGTCGGCAAGACGGTGCTGCCGCGCGTGGCCGCTCTTCTCGACGTCGCCCAGGTCTCGGAGATCATCGAGGTCGTTTCATCCGATACCTTCAAGCGTCCGATCTATGCCGGCAATGCCATCCAGACGGTACAGGCAAGCGATGCCAAGAAGGTCATCACCGTGCGCACCGCTTCCTTCGCCTCCGCTGGTGAAGGCGGATCTGCCTCCGTCGAAGCAATCCCGGCTGTCTCCGATCCCGGCCTGTCGCGTTTCGTCTCCGATGCGCTGTCGGCCTCTGAACGTCCGGAACTGACCTCGGCGAAGATCATCATCTCGGGTGGCCGGGCGCTCGGTTCTGCCGAGAAGTTCAAGGAAGTCATCCTGCCGGTTGCCGACAAGCTCGGCGCCGCCGTCGGTGCAAGTCGTGCGGCCGTCGATGCCGGCTATGCGCCGAACGACTGGCAGGTCGGCCAGACCGGCAAGGTGGTTGCGCCCGATCTC
>NZ_JARWKX010000059.1:0-523 GCF_047445895.1 Rhizobium sp. BR 249
GAGCATGCTGTGCATGATGACCGCAAGCTTTCGGGCGAGTGCCACCGCAGCACGCTTGAAGCCCAACCGCTCACGCAGCTTAAGCCCCCAACTTTTGAGACTGCTCTCGTTGCTGGCACTGGTTCTGGTAAGGATCACCGTCGCCGCTTCATAAAGCAGCCCCCGCAGATAGGAGTCGCCTCTTCGAGAGATATGGCCATCGTAGTCGACTTCGCCTGACTGGTAGCGCCGCGTTGTCAGCCCGAGCCAGGCGCCCACCGAGCGCGACGTTTTGAAGTTGTCCGGATCTTCAATCGCGGCGACATAAGAGACGGCCGTGACGGCGCCGATGCCCGGGATCGTCATCAACAGTTTCGCAGCCCGGCTCTGGCGTGCGGCTGCGACCAGCTGGCGATCAAGATCGGCCGTACGCAAGCGTATGCCGTACCAGGCGTCAAGCAGAGGCATGATGATCATGGCAAGGCCGTCATTGCCATCCAGGAGTTTCCTCACATGGCCATCAAACACCCGACCTGTTCCTTTG
>NZ_JARWKX010000060.1:0-514 GCF_047445895.1 Rhizobium sp. BR 249
CCCGTGAAGTTGCCGGATCCCGTATAGCTCAGGTTCTCGACATTGGTCAGCGTAGCGATCGAGTAGGCTGAAAGCACCGTCCGCAATTCGTCAGTGCCGCCGCCCGCCGCCTCGACGATCACGTCGCCCGCATTGTCGACCACATAGATGTCGTTGCCCGCGCCACCGCGCAGACTGTCGGCGCCGGCGCCGCCGTCCAGCAGATCGTTGCCGGTGCCGCCGACGATCGCGTTGGCAAGCGCATTGCCGGTTCCGGTAAACGCCCCGGTGCCGAAGTAGGTGAGGTTCTCGGTATTGGCGCCAAGTGTGTAGGCGCTCAGGTTCGTCCAGACCGTGTCCGTTCCTTCGGCGGCGTTCTCGACGACGACGTCGCCGACATTGTCGACGACATAGGCATCGTTGCCCACTCGACCGATCAGAGTGTCGGCGCCAACCTCGCCATTCAGCACATCGTTGCCGGCGCCGCCGGTGATAACGTTGTCGAGCGCATTGCCGGTTCCGGTAAAGGCTGCCG